>DYKL01000116.1:0-163 GCA_020722645.1 Acetofilamentum sp.
AATGTGCCAATTAGCCAATGTGCCAATTAGCCAATGTGCCAATTAGCCAATGTGCTAATGAAGCAATGAAGCAATATAACAATATAATAATATAACAATACAACAATATAACAATGAATCAATGTAGCAATGTAGCAATGTAGCAATGAAACAATGTAGCAAT
>DYKL01000116.1:263-9725 GCA_020722645.1 Acetofilamentum sp.
GTAGCAATGAAACAATGTAGCAATGAAACAATGTAGCAATGAAACAATGTAGCAATGAAACAATGTAGCAAAGCGTACAAAGCACAACGTCTCTGCGAGGCTTTGCGAAGCAGACTCCACGAAGAACCAGTTTGGGATTGAGATTGCGTCGCAAAACGTCATAGTTAGGCACGAAGCAAAACAATGAAACAATGAAACAATGCACTTTTAACTTTGTAACAATATAAGATTTTATGGAAACAGCTATAACAAAACCATATCGTTATCCGGGAACAAGACCATTTTCAGAAGAAGACAGAAAACTGTTTTTCGGAAGAGATGATGATATTGTTGAACTACACAAACAAATTCAATTAGAGCAACTTATAGTATTATTCGGCAAATCTGGATTAGGGAAGTCATCACTGATAAATGCCGGTGTTCTGCCGATTTTAAAAGGAAAAGATAATTTTTTGACTATTCCGGTTCGTTTCAACATTTCAAAAGTTGAAAAATCACAAACTCCTGCAAAATTATTTTTGTCAAAATTAGAACAAACCTGTGATTTTAATAACTTTATAAAAGACAAACTTTTAGACAAAAAACAGGATATTTATGACGAAAATTCAGATGAAAGTTTCTGGTTAGCCTGCAAAAACATTCAAATCAACAAAAAACCAAAAGCCATTTTTTTTGTTTTCGACCAGTTTGAAGAAATTTTTTCTTTTAATGATGAACAAGTCAAACGTTTCAGCTTTTTGATGTCATCTTTAACACACGGTCAAACACCTCAGAAATACTTTGATTTGGTAATACAAAAAACCGAACACGACGAAAATTTTTTGTCTGAGCAACAAATAGAACAACTATATGAACCGCTTAACATAAAATTCCTGATTGCTATACGCTCTGATAAGATGAGTTCGCTGAACCGTTTAAAAGATTATCTACCGCAGATACTCAGAAGGACTTATGAACTGAAACCTATGACAATAGCACAGGCTAAGCTTGCAATGCTGAACCCTTCGCAGTCAGACGGAGATTTCATTTCACCAAAATTTACATTTCAGCATGATACTATTAGCCTGATACTTAACTATCTTTCAAGAAATGGCGAAAAACCTATCGAAACTTTTCAACTGCAAATGCTTTGTCAATTCAGCGAAGAAAAAGTGATAAAAAAATATAACAATGACAATAATTCTATAAATTCCACAAAAGTATTGCCCGAAGACATAGGCGACCCCGACTCAATATTTGCAAGACATTACGAAAGTCTTTTGAACGAAATAAAGGACAATACCGAACAACTTGCTGTCAGACGGCTGATTGAAGAAAATATGATTATAGAAGGCGTCAGAGTACCGGTTCCGGACAAAGTTATCAATTACAAATATAAAATTTCGGCAGACAGCCTCTACAAATTAGTAAACAGCCGAATTTTACGTTCCGAACCAAACTCCCTTGAAGGCTACAGCTACGAAATAAGCCACGATACTCTTGTTGAGCCGATTTTGACTTTGTACGAAAAAAGGAAACAAGATGAAATTGACGCTGAAAACCAACGAATCAGACAAATTGAAATTGAGAAAATGAAAGAAAAACAGCAAAAACAAAGAAAACAAATAATTTTTGTCAGTTTCTTTTTGTTTTTGTCATTAGTATTTGGAGTTTTCGGTTTCGTTATGTGGCAGCGTACACTCAGAACTAAACATCAGCTTGTAAAAGCAAAACTTGAAACCGAACAGGCTCTTATAAAAGCGGACAAATTAGTAAATTCTTTCTATTTCTATGATGATAAATACGCTTTAGCATTAAAAAAAATTGACGGAACAAACTCAACAAAATACTTTTTTATAGACAAAAACGGTGATGATGTCATCAAGCTGGGCGAATGGGATTTAGCCGAAATTTTCGACAAAAACTCCGGATTTGCAAAAGTTTCAAAATCAGGAAAAAATTATCTTTTGGATACAAGCGGTACAACTTATGAAGTAGCATATAACCTCGATAATTTAAACGCAAAAACAACTGCTTTGGATTTGTCAGGCTACAATTTAGCGGCAATTCCGCGTCAGGTGTTCAAAAATCCGCAGCTCGAAGTGTTGCTGATGTCTAATAATCAAATCAAAGAAATATCACCGGAAATTATTAACAACGTCAATCTTAAAATTTTAAATCTGAACAACAATTTATTGACACAGATGCCCAAGCAGATTGGAATGATTAGCGAACTTACTGAAATTTATATGAAAAACAACCAGATTGTTGAAATTCCCGAGCAAATCGGGGGACTGACAAATCTGAAAAAATTAGACCTAAGTAAAAATCTTTTTTCAAAACTGCCTTCAACTATTGGAAACTTGTCTAATCTTGAAATTCTGAGACTTAACAACAACAAAATAGATTCTTTGCCCGATGAATTATGGAATTGCACAAATATCACAGAATTAGACCTCAGCTGGAACAGTATTGCAGAAATTGACGATAAAATTCAAAATTTATCCAAATTACAAAATCTGATGCTCGAATATAACCTTATCAGAGAATTGCCCATAGGATTATTCCATTTGACAAATCTGAAATTTCTAAATTGCAGCAATAATTTTATTAGTTCTTTTGATAAAGAAATTAAAAATTTAACAAATCTGACAGTTTTAATTGCAAATTACAACACAATAAACCAAATACCTGACGAAATTGGTTATCTGGCAAAATTAGAAAAATTACAACTGATTAAAAATGAACTGATTACATTAACAGATAGTATAAAAAATCTAACTAATTTAACCGAATTAAACCTGATGGAAAATAAAATTTCGTCAATTCCTAATTCTATTTGTTTAATGGAAAATCTGCAGATATTAAATCTGAAGAAAAATCAGATAACACAATTACCTGAAAACATCGGCAATATGAAAAACCTGCAAATTATTGATTTGGAAAACAATCAGATTTCTGCATTACCACTGAGCATTTACACTTTGCAAAAAATTTATGTTCTGAATATCAGAAGTAACAAAATTGAAAGCATTTCAACAGAAATAAAAAATCTGGGAGTATTGCATACATTAGATTTAAGCTACAACCTGCTGACTACAATACCGATAGAAACAGAAAACCTTTTAAATTTAATATACCTGAATCTCAGTAACAACAAAATTACGGTACTTCCTGATGAAATCGGAAATCTTGCAAATTTGACAGAATTGTATATTAACGAAAATCAAATAAGCAAATTGCCTTTAACAATCGGGAATTTGAAAAAACTCAGAATTTTAAATTGCTACAAAAATTCAATAACTACAATACCTGCGGAAATCAGTCAATTGACTGAATTAACTCTGCTTGACTTGTCGCAAAATGAAATTCAGGATTTACCGCCACAAATAGGTGCTTTATCAGCCTTGAATAAATTAGTATTATACAATAATAATTTATCAAAAATTCCAAAAGAAATTTCAAGTTTATATTATTTAACAGAATTAGATTTAAGCAACAACAAATTTACTGATTTTCCGGTTGAAGTTTGTTATTTGCCGAATTTAAGGATTTTAAACCTGTCCGGAAATAAAATTAATGTAATACCTCAGGAAATCAATAAATTGACAGAACTAATATCTTTTAATATCAGCCAAAATTCAATAAAAAATGTACCAACAGAAGTTGAAAATCTTACAAAATTGGAAGTATTGAATGTCGAAAAAAATCAGATTACTGCTGTCAGTCAAAATATCAGCAAATTACAAAACCTTAAAGAACTCAACTTAAACGAAAATAAATTAGATTCGGTACCAAAAGAAATCGGCGATTTATCAAATCTGGAAGTTCTGAAATTAAATGATAACAACATAGAAAAATTACCGAATGAAATTTCAAAATTGCAAAACATTAAAAAATTTGAAATCAAAGACAACAATTACAGAGAAGTACCCGAAGAATTCATCGGAGACAAAGAAAATAAATGATGATTTTATATAAATAGAGTTAGTTCATAAAGTTGAAAGCCTGCCCTGTAAGGGTCAATAAAGTATTAACATTTAATTTTCAATAAAAAACCATTAGGGTGCAGGCTTTTAGCCCCTTTCAGGGCAAGCTTTATTAACTTGGTTCTTTAAATAATAACACCAAGCTTTCTTGCAGCATTCGTATTGCATTAGTGGTCTCTTGTTCTGCTGCTTGCAAAGTTAGAAATTTGGTTATAATTTTCTAAAAATGTCTTGAAATTCATGTTATATAAGTTAAGTTTAAATTAATGTCAAAAAAACTCTTACACATACCTATATAAACGACTGAAAAACAATGATTTATTATAAGCAGTAATAATTTTTATCAAAAAAAATTTGTATTTATTTTAAATATTATAATTTAGTGGAAAATTTTAAAACAATATACTATGTTAAAATCTTTTGAAGAAGTAAAAGCTCAGGGTAGTCTTGATATTCAAGCATTTGAGCAAACACGCCTTGCATCACATGCCAAAAACAAAAAAGGCTTGATGATGGGCGGTATTATCGGCGGCGGTATTGCTGTTGTCGGTGCTATTCTTGCTGCTGTTGGAAGCAGTGGTCTTGGTATTTTCCTTATTTTTGTGGGAGTAGTTGTCTTTTTTATCTATTACGCTGTTGTAAATTCAAAAGCAAAAAAAGAACTTAAAAGCAAAATACTTGGTGATATTGTAAAAGGAATTGACCCAAGTTTTGCATATTCCATAGGCGACAGAGAATTTATACCCCAGTTCAGAAATTCCGGTTTTGTAAAATTAACAAGCGGAACTACTGTTGATGATGTTTTTAAAGGTCAGATTAACGGATTGAATTTTTATTTGGGAGAAGTGAAAGTGGTTCGAAAACAAGGCGAAAATAGCTCAATTACAGTTTATCAAGGTCCTTTTGCTTATGTTGAAACTGCTCAGAAATACGGATACACAAGTATTGTCCCAGACACTATGGAAAAAGCATTGGGCGGCGTTGGTCGTTTGTTGCAAAAAGCAGATATTAGCCGTCTTAATCAAAAATTATTGAAAATTGAAGATGATGCTACTTTCGAAAAACATTTTGCTGTTTGGTCAAAAGATGAACAAACTACAAAATCTATTCTTAATCCGGAATTCAGAAATTATCTTGTTGGTTTGGCAACAATGAGTAAAACTTATCTGGGTTGGAGAGATAACAAAATTTATTTCGGAATGGACAACAGAAGAGACTTATTTGAACTAAAGCTCAAAAATATTATTACAGACAGCGTAGTTCGTCAGTTTTACGATGATTTTGCTCAATATTATAATATTCTTGAAAATGTTATATCTTATGTAACAACCGGAGTTGGTGCAGGTTTAGGTTCAGTTCCAAATGCAAATGTAAATGACAATCCACCGCCACCACCATCACCAAACAGTGAATATTACGGAGAAAATCAAAATCAAACACCACCTCCACCACCTCCAAGTTTCTAAATGATAATATTTTATAAAATAAAACGAAGTTGTTACCATAAAACAGCTTCGTTTTTTTTGTATAGTTTTTTACTCAAATTCTACTTAGCTGTCTTTTTATTTTATAATAATATTTTCGCAAGGGGCTATTAAAATTGAAATTCATAATTAGCTTTAAATAAATTGATAGCGGATTAGTATAAAAAGTCTTAGATAAAAAATAAATTTCAAATTAGTTTAGTTTTATAAACAAAACTTAAATAAAATGAATTCATTTCACCTATTACTTACAATATCTTTTTTTCTGATTTTTTCAAACTGTAAATCAAATTCTCAGACAGATAAAGAGCTTGCCTTAGTCAAAACAGACACAATTCCCGAAAAAAAAGTTTATGAATGCAAACAAATCAGCCGAGATACGATAATTCAAAATCTGGAATACAAAATAACCAATAGTCAACCCCTTTTTGTTCATATTTTTGTACCACTGTGTGATGATGTTAATCAGGGAATAGTGCAAACAAACAGTTCTTTGGGAGATGGAATGAACCTTGTTACAAATCTCTACTGGGGTGCGGGATACGGCATAAAAACACATTTCAAACGCCTTAAAGAATGGACTTTAATTCACGATACTTTAATTGAAAATTCTGATGTCCTTGAACGTGTCGTTTTTAAAAAGACTTTTGCCGACGGAACCATAGTATATCTTACAGCAGATGCTTATCGTGGCGACAGAATGTATCAATGCGTTGACCATTTTTTATATTCGCTCGCCGGTGTATTAAAAAAACAGAAATTATGGGAACTGATACTGTAAAAACTTATGGAAATGCTGATTTTATTATTTTTAACGGGCATAACGGACTGATGGATGCACAACACCCGATTATAAATACGGTAGATGGTGTTCACCGTGACGCCGCAGTAATTGCCTGTATGTCAAAATATTATTTCCTTGAATATTTTAAGTGTGCAAATGCGTATCCTTTACTTACAACCGTTCAGTTGCTGCCACCCGAAGCTTATGTTGCCGAAGCAGTAATCAACAGTTGGGCTTTAATGAAATCTGACGAAGAAATTAAAAACAGTGCCGGTGACGTAATGGGAAAAATTCACAACAAATCCACTACCGCAACAAGAAAAATGTTTTCAACCGGCTGGTAAATCAATTACGAATATCGAATGATGAATTTAGAATATCGAATAATGAATTATGAATATCGAATGATGAATTTAGAATATCGAATGATGAATATCGAATGATGAATTTAGAATATCGAATGATGAATATCGAATGATGAATTTCAAATATCGAATAATGAATTATGAATATCGAATGATGAATTTAGAATATCGAATGATGAATATCGAATGATGAATATCGAATGATGAATTTCGAATGATGAATTTCGAATGATGAATTTCGAATATCAAATAATGAATTATGAATGATAAATGATGAATTACGAATATCGAATTAAAAATGATAAATTTTGAACTATTTTTACTTTCAACTATACACTATTAACTATGCACAATGCACTATGCACAATGCACTATTAACTATGCACTATTAACTATGCACTTAACACTATTAACTATGCACAATGCACTATCAACTATGCACAATGCACTATCAACTATGCACTATTAACTATGCACTATTAACACTATTAACTATGCACAATGCACTATCAACTATACACTATTAACTATGCACAATGCACTATCACTATGCACTATTAACTATGCACTATTAACTATGCACAATGCACTATCAACTATGCACAATGCACTATCAACTATGCACTATTAACTATGCACAATGCACTATCAACTATGCACAATGCACTATCAACTATGCACTATCACTATGCACTATTAACTATGCACAATGCACTATCAACTATGCACTATCACTATGCACTATTAACTATGCACAATGCACTATCAACTATGCACTATCACTATGCACTATTAACACTATCATGTATGCACTGCTTAGAATTGGAAGTAAATAAAAGGTTGGATTTCGGCGGTTCTGCTCTGGTAGATTAAAAATACAGCAAAAATTACGGCTAATGCTTTTAACCAAATCGGAGAATTGATAAACAGATTTTTGTACCAGTCTTTTGTTTTTGTCGGCAGCCAATGAACAACAAAAGCAATCAACATCAAAACCAACACCTGCCAGTAAGTTGCTAAAATGTCAAAGATTTTTGTAAAATCGAAAGCATGAACAATCTGGTACATCAAAGCATTGGCTTTTTGCATGCTGTCGGCTCTGAACCATATTCTTGTGAATGTGATAAAATTAAAAGTCAGAAATATAGCATAAAATCTAACCCACCAACGATTATCAACATCTTTGAAAGGACTGATTTTTCTCCATAATTTGTAAACAATAATCCCAACACCGTTCAAACCACCCCAAATAACGAATTTCCAGCTTGCACCGTGCCAAAGTCCGCCCAAAAGCATTGTAATCATAAGGTTTAGGTTGGTTCTGACCTTTCCTTTTTTGCTTCCGCCAAGGGGAATATATAAATAGTCTTTCAGCCACGAAGATAATGACATGTGCCACCGTCTCCAGAACTCTCCGGTGTTTTGAGCTTTGTATGGTGAATTAAAGTTCATTGGCAACCGAAATCCCATAAGTAAAGCAATTCCAATTGCAATGTCTGTATATCCCGAAAAGTCCAGATAAACCTGAATAGAATAACCGTACAAGGCAAGTAAATTTTCAAAACCGCCGTATAATTGAGGATTTGAAAAAACTCTGTCAATAAAATTCACGGCAATGTAATCCGAAACCCACATTTTTTTTAGTAAGCCGTTGATTATCATAAAAATTGCAAGACCAAATTCTTCTTTTGTCAGTTTAAAATCTTTGTCCAATTGCGGCACAAATTCTGATGCACGAACAATTGGACCTGCAACTAATTGCGGGAAAAATGAAACATAAAAACCAAAGTCAAGTATATTTTTGACAGGTTTTACGTGACCTCTGTAAACATCAACCGAATAACTTATTGTCTGGAATGTATAAAAAGAAATACCAACCGGAAGAATTATTTTATCAATGTCAAAATGAGTTCCGGTAAAATTGTTCGACCATTTAGCAAATACATTAACAACTTCAAAATCAGCATTAAAAATAAAATTAACAAATTCAGTAAAAAAATAAGAATATTTAAAATAACCAAGTACAAGCAAATTTACTATTACACTCATAGTTACAAGCAATTTTCTCGTAGTCTTATTATCTGATTTAAAAATAAATTTTCCGATGTAATAATCAACAAGTGTTGAAAAAATCAATAAAGTGAAATAAAAACCACTTGTTTTATAGTAAAAAAACAGACTTGCAGCGAATAAAAAAACATTTCTTATAGCTTTTTTCTTATAAATAGCTATATAAACTGATAAAATAACTAAAAAAAACGCCCAAAAATAAAAACGTGTAAAAATCAAGGGGGCATTTTCATTAAACAAAAATATTTTTTTCAGTATTTCTACAAATTTGTCCAAATCAAGTATCTATAATATATTTTAAAAAAATGGTTTTAATGATAATTTTATTAAACTATTATCAAAATTGTAAAATTCGTAATATTTTTTCAACTTTCGTAATTCTATGATGTTTAGTTAGTCGATTTTATATATTGCCCCGCTGGGGCAAAAGGTTTTGGTCTATTTTATTTTACAAACATTTAGCCCCGCTGGGGCATTTTTCTTTAACTAAATGACATTTATCATCATTCGTAATTCATTTTTAACCACTAAGGCACTAAGAACACAAAGTTAATTCGATATTCTAAATTCGTCATTCATCATTCGAAATTCATCATTCATTTATAGCCACTAAGGCACTAAGACACAAAGTTAATTCGGTATTCTAAATTCGTCATTCGTTATTCATCATTCGTCATTCGTTATTCATCATTCATCATTCGTTATTCATCATTCATCATTCGTTATTCATCATTCATCATTCGTTATTCATCATTCGTCATTCGTTATTCATCATTCGTCATTCGTTATTC
>DYKL01000602.1 GCA_020722645.1 Acetofilamentum sp.
GTTTCTGCATTTACATTGTGAATTAATACAAGTGTTATTAAAATCGTTATTAAAACTAATTTTTTGGTTTGCATTTTTTGGTTTTGAATTTTATTTAAATTTTTTGATTAGTGTGTTTTATTACTATTGTCTTTGCAAATTGATCGAAAAGTCGCTGCTTATTTTTTCTGAATATGAATAAAGTATCTACAATGTTTATGATGGGCAAAAGTAGTGAAATTCTTCTGATAAATGCTTTTAAGTAACCTATTTCTCCTCCGTTTTCTTTTACAACTTTTAAGGATAATAGTTTTTTGCCTATGGTTTGACCATATTTTCCTTCAAGGATGATGCAGTAAACGCCGAATACGGGCGCATTAAAAAGCATTATGAATACAAGACCTTCATATAATGCTTCGGCAGGTACGATAATCAAACCCACCAAAACACCGATAAGGAAGTTTATAAGAGACACTGCTACAATATCTATTAAATATGCCAAAAACCGTGTTCTAAAACCAATTCGTTTTAATTTTGTGTTCATTGTGTTGTTTTATGGTTTTGCTCGTTTTTTAATTTCTTGAACATTTATAGGCGCATCCTGTTGTGCCTGTGTCGTTGAAGGCGTTTGTTGTATCGCAGGTGTTATCTTTACCTAAATTTTTTGTAGAATTAATAATACGAATATCATCTCCACGATAATTACAAACAATGTTATTAATTATTTTGTTATTATCTGATTCAGAGAATATAATCCCTGCCCCCAAGCTGCTAATGACACCTTCTCCGTCTATTACATTATTGAGTAATTTATTGTTTAATGACTCGTCTAAAGAAATTCCAAACCAATTGTTATTTATAGTATTATTAATTATAGAGTTGTTGTTTGAGGAGTATTCCAGACGAATCGCATACCATGTGTTATTCTGAAGTGTATTATTTGTTATGAGGTTGTTTAATGATCTCTGTATAAAGAACCCATAAGTAAAGTCGCTTACTACGCAATTTCTAATAATATTTCCAGATTTTCTATTAAGATAAACTCCAGAAAGCCCGTCTCCATTAATCCTGTGCCCTTGACAATCAAAAATTATGTTATTGAAGTTTGTAGGGTTATCGATGCAGTTTCCTACATGATCTTCAATATCTTTTGTCACTTTAATAACCGTTCCTTCTTTTGCGTTATTTATCGCATCTGTGCAGGACTCACAAGAATTGCATTCAACTTCTGAAGATGGTTCTGTTGAAGGTTGAATTTCTATTTCCTTGTTTGAAGATGTTTTTTTAGTATCGGTTTCTTTTTGCTCTTCAATAGGTTTCGTAGACACAATTTGTTCTTCTTTGGCTTGAGTTTCTGAATTTTTATCGCTACCGATACATCCGCAGATTAGAGTCAGTAAAATTAAAAATGACGCCGTAATTGAAATCACCTGTAAATTTTTATTTTTTTGGTTCATTTTATTTATCATACGAGAAACATGTGTTTGAGGT
>DYKL01000603.1 GCA_020722645.1 Acetofilamentum sp.
TTTATTAACTTTCAACTTTATGAACTTTTTAGACTAAACTTAATATTTATTTAATAATTATATCATTTCTGTCAACACCTGTAGAAATAACAGAAATTTTTGTTTTTGTAAATTTTTCGATAAAATCAATGTAAGTTTTAAAACTATCAGGTAAATTTTCAAAATGTTTGATATTGTTAATTTTGCCCCATGGCTTAAATTTCAGATAGTTAGGTTTAATGTTTTCAGTCAAATAAAGAGGTAATTCGTTGCATTGCTGATTATTAATAATGTATTTATCTGCCACAAATATGTTGTTAAAATCTGAAAGAACATCAGCTTTTGTCATAATTAAATCTGTAACACCATTAATTAAACAGGCATAATTTAAAACCAGCAAGTCGAGCCAACCGCAACGTCTTGGTCTTCCAGTTGTTGCACCAAATTCATTACCTTTTTGTTGAATTTCTTTGCCGTTATCGTCAAATAATTCTGTCGGGAAAGGACCGTAGCCGACACGAGTTGTGTATGCTTTAAATATTCCGTAAATTTTATCAACTTTTTTTGGTGAAATACCCAAACCTGAATTTGCACCGGCAGCAATAGTATTGGAAGATGTAACAAACGGATATGTCCCAAACTCAACATCAAGCATAGTTCCTTGTGCACCTTCAGCCAGAATTGAATTACCGGCATTAAGATGATTATTCAAAAAATATTCTGTATTAATTATTTTGTAATTTTTTAGTTTTTCGATTGCAACTAACCACTTATCAAGCAAATCATTAACAGAATACTCAAAATTATAAAATTCTAAAATTTTCTTGTGATTATCAATTGTTGAATTTAATTTCAGATTAAAATCTTTTTCAAAAATATCGCCTATTCTAATACCATTTCTTCCGATTTTGTCGGTATAAGCAGGGGAAATTCCTTTTAAAGTAGAACCTATTTTGTTTTCTGCCTTTGCTTTTTCATAAGCAGCATCTAAAAGTTTATGAGTCGGTAAAATTAAATGAGCTCTGCTGGAGATATACAAGTTATTTTTGACATCAGCAAACTCAGAAATATTATTTACTTCTTGTTCAAAAATGACAGGGTCAAAAACAACTCCGTTTCCAATAACATTAATTGTTTCTTGTCTGAAAATTCCTGATGGTATTAAATGCAAAACGAACTTTTTATTATTGAAAACCAAAGTATGACCTGCGTTAGGACCTCCCTGAAAGCGTGCAACAATTTTATATTTTGGCGATAAATAGTCAACAATTTTACCTTTACCTTCATCACCCCACTGCAATCCCAAAAGTATGTCAAGTTTCATTATTTAATTGTTATATTGTTATATTGTTATATTGTTATATTGTTATATTGTTATATTGTTGTATTGCTTAATTGTTATATTGCTTAATTGTTATATTGCTTAATGTAATATTGGCACATTGGCTAATTGGCACATTGGCTAATTGGCACATTGGCTAATTGGCA
>DYKL01000604.1 GCA_020722645.1 Acetofilamentum sp.
CTTTTATCAAGCTATTTTAATTAGTTATACTATTTTTCTTGGGTAACTATTTAACATAATCAAGGTTTATAGAATGTTAAAATATTACAAATATATCTGCCAAACTTTCGCACAACGTTCACGTGTATGCGAAGTTGCCCGAAGCGTAGCGAAGGGCAATTTAGGTGAAGCGAAGCGGAACCGCATAGCCACTGTTGTATGATGTGGCAAAAATTATTTTCTTTCAGCCAAATAATTGGTTGTGATGAATGCTTCATACATTTCTCTATATTGATTTATTGGGTATAGTCCATCTTTAACTATGCGATATATTTTGTAATTCTCTTTAAGTAAATAATAAAAATCTTGAAAATATGTTCTTGAATCAATATTACAGCCACCAAATTCAAATTGAATAAAATCAATCGAATCTAAATGAAGCATTTTTTTTGCTCCTTCCAGGACTTTTAGCTCATGGCCTTCAACATCTAGTTTCAAAAAATGAACATGCTCAATTCTATTTTCATCGCAAAAAGCATCTAATGTTTTAATTACAACATCCTCGCTTTTATTCATATCAATATTAAAGTGATCCAGCCTTCTTTTATAAACACTTGCCAATCCTGATTCATCAGAATTAGTGTAAAGAATCATTTTGGTATTTTCATTTCCAAGTCCAAAGTTATGAAGTTCTAATTTTGTTTGGTTATTTAAGTTACTTTTTAGTTTATCAAAAGTTTTATTACTTGGTTCAAAAGCATGAATTGTCGCTTTTTCACCAAAAACATTTTTCAATAAAATTGAATAATGTCCAACATTTGCACCAACATCGAAAATTATTAGGTCATTTAATGTCTTAAAACGTTTATTGATATATCTTAAGGCATTTTTTTCACCACTATTTTCTGTATTGCTTCCACCACCTATATTCATACCATATAGTGAAAGTTGGTTCAGTGATTCAAAAAATGCCTGGAATGCCTTTTTGCCAATAAAAGGTGATAAGATTTTTGCGATGATTCTTTTTAACATAAGTATTATCCTTTATGATTTAAATAATTTTTGCCATTTCATACAACGTTTCCGGGGCAGGCGACGTTTTTGCCGTAGCAATAGCGGAGGCAAAAATGTGGCAAAGCCCAAGCGAACGCAGTGAGCGTAGCACTTGCCCCGTGTTATATGAAGCGGCCGTTACTACAGCAAGTTCCATTCCGTGTGAGGCACGGATGCCGAACACGGAGAGCAAGTTTAAACGTCTAAACAAATTAAACATATATCATCATCATAATGGTCTGATTTTCGAAAAATTGATAGTTCATTCATAAGATTTTTTAAAAAAAAATCACATGAATATTTATAGTTGTCAATAAAAACCTTTTCCATATTTGCATATTCAAAAAAAATATCACTGTCAGTTGGACGTGCTTCAACTATAATGTCCACCTTTGTCAAGACCAAATATAAATTTTTCCTTATTACATTCACT
>DYKL01000117.1 GCA_020722645.1 Acetofilamentum sp.
TTATGCCAAAAATGTCAAATTTTACCAACAATTTTTCATAAAAGAGCCATAATAATCAAACTATAAATGAAAAATGTTAATCAGTTTTTAAACATTTTCAATTGCAAAGCTATTGTTTCTTTAAGTTTTGTTCTTTCAACAATATAATCTAAAAATCCGTTTTCTAGTAAAAATTCCGAAGTCTGAAAACCATCAGGCAAATCTTTTCCAATGGTTTGTTTTATGACTCTTGGACCTGCAAAGCCAATCAATGCTTCGGGTTCGGCAATATTAACATCTCCAAGCATTGAAAATGAAGCCGTTACGCCTCCGGTTGTCGGGTCAGTCATCAAAGAAATATATGGTAGTTTTGCTTCGGAAAGTTGTGTCAGTTTTGCTGCAGTTTTTGCCATCTGCATCAATGAAAATGCCGCTTCCATCATTCTTGCACCTCCCGAACGTGAAATTATCATCAAAGGGAATTTGTTTTCAATACAATAATCAACAGCCCTTGCAATTTTCTCTCCAACTACCGAACCCATTGAACCGCCAATAAAATCGAAATTCATTGAACAAACAACCAAGTCCATTCCTTCGACTTTTCCTGTAACTGTCGTCAATGCGTCTTTCAAACCTGTTGATTGATATGCCTCTTGTAATCTGTCGGTATATCTTTTCCTGTCAACAAAACTCAAAGGGTCATCTGAAAATAAATTTGCGTCTAATTCTTTGTATTCATTATTGTCAAAAAGAATTTCAAAATATTTTTTTGATGATATTCTATCGTGAAAACCACAACTACAAACCCCATTCGATTGGTTATGTTCATCTTTGGGAACTATTTTTTTACATTTAGGGCATTTATGCCACAAATCCGGTGGAATTTCTTTCTTATCTTCGGGTGATGTCAAAATTCCCCTTGTCATTCGTTGAAACCAATTACTCATAAAATATGTTCGTAAAGTTTATAAAGCTTACACTGAAAGGGGCTAAAAGTTCGTAAAGCCTGCCCTGTAAGGGGCTTCAAAGTTTATGCGCCTTACGAACTTATTAGCTTCAAATTTCATAAATTTGCTCTGATTAAATTTAGAGCACTACCGTTTTTAAACCACTCTATTTGATTTTTGTTGTATGTGTGATTAGCAAAAATTTCGTCTTTTGAACCGTCTTTGTGATTCAAAATTATTTTTAAAGGTACACCTTCTGTAAAGTCTTTTAATCCGGTTATATCAATTGTATCATCTTCTTTAATTTTGTTGTAATCAGCAGGATTTGCAAAAGTTAATGCGAGCATACCTTGTTTTTTCAGATTAGTTTCGTGAATACGTGCAAAAGAACGGACAAGTACAGCTTTAACGTCCATAAAACGTGGTTCCATTGCGGCGTGTTCACGTGATGAACCTTCTCCGTAGTTTTCGTCTCCTACAATAATGCTCGAAATACCATTATTTTTCAGATATCTTGCTACTTCCGGTGTTTTCTGATATTCACCCGTCAAAGGATTTTTTGTGTTTGGTAAATCTGTAAAAGCATTTATTGCACCAAGCATCAAATTGTCAGAAATATTGTCGAGATGTCCTCTGAATCTAAGCCAGGTACCAGCCATAGAAATATGGTCGGTTGTGCATTTCCCTTTTACTTTGATTAATAAATTCAAATTAGTGTAATCTTCTCCGTCCCACGCAGCAAAAGGTTCAAGAATTTGTAAACGTTCCGATTTGGGATCAACAATAATTTCAAGCGATGAACCATCTTCGGCAGGTGGTACAAAACCTGTGTTTATTGAATCAAAGCCATTTGGCGGCAAATCTATTCCCTGTGGTGCAGATAATTTTACTTTTTCTCCTTTTTCGTTTAATAAATAATCAGTCAAAGGATTGAAAGACAGAGTGCCGGAAAAAGTATAAGCTGTTACTATTTCAGGTGAAGCTACAAAAGCATAGGTATTTGGATTACCGTCATTTCTTTTCGCAAAATTACGGTTAAAAGAAGTTATGATGCTGTTTGGTTCTTGTTTGTCTGCTCCTTCTCTTTCCCACTGACCGATACAAGGACCGCAAGCATTTGCAAGAATAACAGCATTTATCTGTTTAAAAATATCCAAAATACCGTCTCTTTCGGCTGTGTAACGAACTAATTCGGACCCGGGTGAAATAAAAAACTGTGCTTTGGGTTTTAATCCTTTAGAAATAGCATCTTTAACTATTGATGAGGCTCTGATTAAGTCTTGATAAGATGAATTTGTACATGAACCTATTAAACCGACTTCCATTTTTTCGGGATATTTATTTTCTTCAACTGCCTTTTTAATTTGTGAAACTGTCCATGCTTTATCGGGGGTGAATGGTCCGTTAATGTGCGGGTCAAGTGTATTTAGGTCTATTTCGATTATTTTGTCGAAATATTTTTCCGGATTGGCGTAAACATCAGCATCAGCACGCAACAGATTTTTGATTTTTTCTGTCTCAGCAGCAATTTCTTCTCTATGAGTTATTTCTAAATATTTTCTCATATTGTCATCATACGGGAAAAGTGAGGTAGTAGCACCAACTTCTGCACCCATATTACAAATTGTAGCTTTTCCGGTAGCAGAAATAGAATCAGCACCTTCGCCGAAATATTCGATAATGAATCCTGTTCCTCCTTTAACAGTCAGAATATCAGCAACTTTTAGAATAATATCTTTTGAAGAAGTCCAACCGTTTAGCTTACCTATTAGTTTAATTCCTATCAGTTTCGGAAATTTCAATTCCCATTCCATACCAGCCATAACATCAACAGCATCAGCACCACCGACACCAATGGCAACCATTCCCAAACCACCTGCATTAGGAGTGTGTGAATCGGTTCCAATCATCATTCCACCCGGAAATGCATAATTTTCAAGAACAGTTTGGTGAATAATACCTGCTCCCGGCTTCCAAAAACCAATACCGTATTTCTGAGCAACCGACTGCAAAAAATTGTAAACTTCTTTGTTTTTGTTATTTGCAACATCAAGGTCCTTTTCAACGCCATCTTTTGCACTGACTAAGTGGTCGGCGTGAATAGTTGTAGGTACAGCTACTTTTTTTCTTCCCGAAAGCATAAACTGCAGAACTGCCATTTGTGCCGTTGCATCTTGCATTGCAACTCGGTCAGGTGCAAAATCTACATAATCAACACCTTTATTATATACTGTAGTCGGTTTACCAATCGATAAATGAGAATATAAAATTTTTTCGGTAAAAGTCATAGGTCTGTTTAACAATTTTGAGACTGTTTCAACTCTTTGCCTATAAAGACCATAAAATTTTTTGATTAAATTTACATCAAATGCCATAGTTTTGTATTTAAGATTGTTTATGGATTCAAAAACAAAAGTAAAAATTTTTTTCTAAAAACCTAACAAGTTTTTTTTTTGATGTAATGGTAAGTTGTAAATCAACAATTTAGCTAAAAGTTAAGTTAAAACATTTTCAAATTTCTAAAAAAATATGGAAATAGAAAAAAAAAAATCTATTTTTGCAAAATCGAAAAAAGAATTTTAATCGAGAAGGTTTTTTTGAAATGGATTTTAAAATAAAATCAAAAGTTAACTACATAGTTATAGAAGGAAATATAGGAGCGGGCAAAACTTCATTATCCAATAAAATTTCAAAAGATTTTAATGCAAATCTTATATTAGAAAAATTTGCAGATAATCCTTTTTTACCGAAATTTTATAAAGATCAGGAAAAATATGCTTTTCAGTTAGAAACTTCATTTTTGATTGACAGATACGAACAGTTGAAAAAACAAATTCAGACACTAGACTTATTCACTGATTTTATTGTATCAGACTATTATTTTTCAAAATCATTACTTTTTGCAAAACATACTTTAAAAGACGACGAATTTAATTTGTACCGAAAAGTTTTTGATGTAATTTACAAAAATGTTCCAAGACCTGATTTATACGTTTATTTGCATTTGCCAATCAAAAATCTTATTCTGAATATCAGAAAAAGAGGCAGAAGTTATGAGCAAAGTATAACCAAAGAATATCTTAAAAATGTTCAGAATTCTTATTTTTCATATTTTAAAGAACAAAAGGATTTTTCTTTTTTGATTATCAATACAAAAAATTTAGATTTTGTCAATAAATCAGAAGATTATAAAACAATTCTGGAAATAATTTTCGACACAAAATACAAAAAAGGAATTACAACAATAACTCCTTGATTAGTTGAAAGTTGAATATTAAAAGTTGAATCAAAAAAGTAATAAGTTATCTGTTTGAAATATTAAGAAAAACAGAGTTTTAAATTTTGTTTTAAAAAAAATTAGTCAAAAAAAAGCACAAAATTTTTGGAATATAAAAAAAAAATTTACTTTTGTGTAAAAATTAAAATTGTTAATAATAAAAACTTAAAAAAACATTATGAAAAAGTTAACACTTCATTTTATTGCTGTAGTGCTTATCTTTGCCCTTGCAGGTTGTGGTTTGGGCAAAATGGTAGATAATGCAAAATTAATTCAGTATCAGGTTAATCCGTCACCATTAGAAATGCATGCTGAAAATGTACCGGTAGAAGTTACCGTTCAGTTTCCGGCTAAATATTTTCACAAAAAAGCTTATCTTGTAATTACACCTTATATAAAATCTGATGACGGACAAAACGAAATCGGTCTTAAGAGTCAAACTTTACAAGGCGAAAAAGTAAAAGACAATAATCCTGTTATTCCTTACGAAGCAGGTGGTTCTTATGCTTACCGCGATACAATACCTTATGACCAAGCATACAGAATGTCTGATTTGGAACTGCGTATTGGTGCAAACAAAGGTGGTAATGGTAAAGATTTCACATTCGGAGCTGTAAAAATTGCCGATGGTATCATCACAACTCCCGAACTTGTTGACGAAGGTCTTAAAATTGACAACGGCACATTAGGAAGTTCTGACAAAGGTTTAATGAGAATGATTACACCTACTGTTGAATTACCTAAATCAAGAACCGAAACTCAATCGCTTGTACTTTATTATCCTGTACAACAATCAAATCTTCCGGCAAAAGAACAAAGTAAAGAACAAGTTACAGAATTTTTAGGAAATGTTAAAGATTTAAAATCAAATCCTGACATTGTTTTCAAAAATATGTCTGTTGCAAGTTACGCTTCTCCTGACGGACCGGTTGATTTAAACAGCGGTTTGGTTGAAGGTCGTGGAAAATCTTCTCAATCTTTTTTAATTACAAAATTCAAAAAAGAAAAAGTTGAAGGTGCTGAAAATCCGGATTTCTTAAGCCGCGAAACTACTCCTGACGAAGACTGGGAAGGTTTCAAAAAAGCAGTTCAGGAATCAAATATGGAAGACAAAGACGTTATCTTACGTGTTCTTTCTATGTATTCTGACCCTGATGTACGTGAAAAAGAAATCAAAAATATGGCTGCTGTTTACGATGAATTAAGAAAAGACATTCTTCCTCAATTACGTCGTTCAGAAATCATTGCAACTTATGAAACTCGTCAAAAAACTCCACAGGAACTGATGAACTTAGGTAGCACTAATCCTCAATCTTTATCACAACTTGAATTATTCTATGCTGCTCAGGTTTCTGAAAGCACACAAAAAGAAACTATCTATAAAAATTACAACAATACTTATACTAATGATTGGAAAGGTTTTAACAACTTAGCTGTATATTACATCGAAAACGACCAGCTTGATGACGCCGAAGGTCAATTACAAAAAGCTGAAGCTATCGACGCTAACAATGCTGTTGTTATCAATAACTTTGGTGTTCTTTACTGGGCAAAAGGCGACTATGCAAAAGCTGAAGAATATTTCAAAAAAGCAGCTCAAATTGATCCTAACGATGAAATTAATTACAACTTAGGCGTTATCTGCATCAAAAATGCTAAATATGCTGATGCTGTTAAAAAATTCGGATCTACTCCGTCTTTCAACAAATCGCTTGCTCAAACATTATCAGGCAATAATTCAGAAGCTGTTACCACACTTAATAGTGTTAAATCAGAAGAAGCTTATTATTTCTACCTAAAAGCAGTTGAAGCTGCTAAAAGTACTGATAATAACGGCGTATTAACTAATCTTAGAACTGCTATTCAAAAAGACGGTTCAATTAAAGATTATGCCAGAAATGATATGGAATTCAAAAATTATTTTGAAGACGAAACTTTCAAAAGTATTGTTCAATAATAATTGATAAAAACAAAAAAACCGACTTAAAAGTCGGTTTTTTTTCTATTATATTACATGCGTAATTTTTTCCATTCTTCTTTCATTCTGTTCAGGTCTGCAATCCACGATTCATTATCGTTTTCGTGTTCAAGTTCTTCGTTGAGTATCTGAACAGCCATCTGATGTGTAGCAAAATCTTTTCCTGCCATAAAATCTGCAATTTCGTTGTATCTTTGAATTGCACATCGTTCTCCTTTTAAATTTTGTTCCAGAATAACTTCGATGTATGGATCGGAAGGTTCATCGTAAGAGCATCTTGCTAATTTTGTCCAGTTTACCGGATTAATGACCGGAATTCCTCCCAATTGAATAATTCTATCCACAACAAGCACGGCGTGACCTAATTCCTGATCGGCGTGAAGCAACAATTCAGGTTCAACTTCGCTTCTCATAGGACCTTCCATCAATCTGGCACCAACCCAGTCTGATAATATGCCAACCATTCTTCTGACAAAGCTCCGTTTAGCATTTCCAACAACTTGTTTAAATCAACACTTGATACTTTATTAGCGTATTTTCCCATAATTGTAAATTTTTATTGGTTTTGCACAAAATTATTAAAAATATCGAACTAAAAAATTATTTTTTGTAATACCTTAAATCCGTATGTCTATACTTATATATCTGAAATTCAGTCAGGTGAAATACTTACAGTACAGGCACCTGACTGGTGCAAACTGCATGTTGCAGGTGCCTGTACTGTAAGTATCTACCTGCAACTACTTACGAAAAGACTTGCGGATTTAAGGTAATATTTATTCAAAAATATTGGTTCCGATTCAACGATTTTTATAAAAGTTAAGAATGATATACAAATAACTCGCATTATTCATAAATAATACCGACGATTAAGAATAACTAGCAAATTTTGGGTTTTGCAAACACCCAAATTTGAGTTATTCTTAATCGGGTTTTTCTAGCTTGCCCCGATTTATCGGGGAATTGCAACCCGCTAATCAACCCACATTCATAAAAATTTTAATTATTTTTATGAATAATTCAGGATAATAATTTTTGTGGTGTGGAACAATTTTTGCACTTTTTTTAAGGTTTTAAATTTACATAAAGCCTTTGCAAAAAACAGTCAAGAAAAAAATAAAGTAAAAAAAAAGACTATCGGATTTGATGCCCAAAACTAAAAAATGAAATTATGACAGAAAATGAAATATCCGAAAAAATAATTGGTTGCGCAATTGAAGTGCATAAGGCATTAGGTCCGGGTTTACTTGAAAGTGCGTATTTAGAATGTTTATACTACGAGCTGCAAAAGGCAGGACTTAGGACAGAAAAACAAAAACCGTTACCATTAATTTACAAAGAAATTAAACTTGATGCAGGTTATAGATTAGACTTAATTGTCGAAAACAAAGTGATAATTGAAGTAAAATCAATTGAAACTCTAAATGATATTCATACTGCTCAAGTATTAACTTATTTAAAACTTTCGGGTTGCAAATTAGGATTGTTGATGAACTTTAATGTACTTAGATTGATAGACGGTCTAAAAAGATTAGTCAACAAACTATAAACTCTGCGTTACTCTGCGAAAACTTTGCGGTTCTCTGCGTTTAAAATATTAACCGCTGAGAAAACGCAAAGTTCCGCAGAGTCAATAAAATAATTTAGGCGTTAAACCCGATAGTCATTAAAAAAACATAAATATTTTAAAAAGTGTATTGTTTTAAACCTATTGATTTGCCAGTGGTGGCACCGGCAAAAAAGTGTATTACTGACGTTTCGGATGTCCACACCTGAAATTTCAACGGTTTTAAAACAAGACTTAAAAATGAAAGAATGTAAATAAACTATTAAAAAAATAATATTATGAAAACAAAAATAACTCTTATCCTTGCCATTTTAATTATTTTATCAATTCCATTTATATCTTCTTGCCACAAAGATCCGATAGATAATAATCATGATGATTCTTTAATGAGTTTTTCCAATGAAAATTGGTTTTTTGATTTTAACGGAACAATTAACGGTGGTGAGGGCTACGATGTCATTAAATCATCGGTTGATAACAAAATTTATATCTGCGGTGCTTTTTTATGTGTAAACGATAATTGGGATATGAAAAATCTCACTCGTTGGGTTCAATCAAGCAATACGTGGGAAGTAGTTCCGGGCATTGATTATTATCACAGTAATTTTATAAGATGTGTTACTGAAGACAATTCAGGAAATCTGTATTTTGGTGGCGATTTTTCGACAATAGGAGGTGTTACTGCCGGTAGAGTGGGCAGGTTTGATGTTGCTGGCGGAACATGGTCTAATTTACGTGATGTCGATTTTTACGACGAAGAACAGCAATACGGACCAATCAGTGGCGGTGTATATGCTATTCAATATTTAAACAATTATATATATATAGGTGGTGGTATTTTCAACTCAGACAGTTCAACATTGAAATATATCAGACGCTTTAATCTTACCACTAACAAATGGGAAGCTGTGGGCGAAGGTGTTAATGGTCGTGTCAGATGTTTTACGACTGATGAAAACGGCAATTTATATGTTGGTGGAGAATTTACCGAAGCAGGTGGAAATTCTGCAAATTATATTGCAAAGTGGAATGGAACTGCATGGGAAGCATTAGGAAATGGAACAGATGATTATGTATTGTCTATAGCTTATAATGATGGCAATTTATACGTGGGCGGAGGTTTTAAAAATGTAGGTACTGAAATAAGGTCGCAAGGTATTGCTAAATGGAACGGTACCAGTTGGGAAGCAATGAGCAAAGGAGTTTATTCGCTTGGAAGTACAGGATTTTCTGTTCAGGATATTGCAATTGACGAAGACGGTCTTGTTTATATAGGCGGATTTTTTGACAGAAAATATTCCGACGACGATACATTGAATCATGTCGGTGTGTTTTATGAAAATGAATGGAGACAATTAGGTGATGGTCTTGGAACATCAAGCACTCAGGGTGTTATGGGTATGTATGCCGATGGTAATGAAATTTATTTTGTCGGATACTTCACAAGAGGAACAGGTGACCCCAATGATAAAATCAATACAGCTATCTGGAAGAAAAAATAGTTGTAAACAGCGAAATTCTGAAAACGACTATTGTAATTATATTCAGCAAGTTAAACAATAAGAGTTTTCCTAATTATATTCGTTTTTAGCAAAACTGTAAATTTTTGAGATAATCTGTAAAATATCTTTCAAAAAAGTCATTCATGAGGAATCTTGTAAAACTAAAACAACATTGTCCAATAATTTTACAAATGAATTATTAATTGCTATGTGTTAGATTCTTCTGTGATGAAACTCAACAAGTAGCTTTTTAGAAGGACTGTATGAGTATAGAAATTTAAAGACATCAGTAAATTTTTAGATAAATTATCCAATTAAATTTTTTATTGTCCTTAAATAGTAATGAACTATTATTACCTTAAATCCGTAAGTCTATACTTATATATCTGAAATTCAGTCAGGT
>DYKL01000605.1 GCA_020722645.1 Acetofilamentum sp.
TTGCCGTTGTAGAGAGGGTTGCGGTGGTTTTGTTTCTACGAAACAATGACGAAGTTGAAAACTTCTTTTATTTTATTCCCACAAGTCAAAGACTTGCGGGAACGGGGGGCCTTTTATAATTAAATATATTCCAAACAATACACTTATAATTTTATCAATAAATTTTCCAAATTCTCTGAATGTATGGAAATCAGAAAATTTTGTAAAAATGTGATATAATCCATAAAACCCTAAAACAAAACCAATAAAAATATAAATCCCCTTTTTCATTTATTAAATTTTTTTTCAAATATATCTTTTAATTCCATAAAATTTTCTTTAAAAATATCGGAACGTATTTTCCCTTTAAGATTTTTAAAATATCGTGTTCCATCATATATCTTAATTAACATAACCCTGCCCATACCGAAGTAACCTGTTAATCTAATTTTTATTTTAGAATAAGGTATGATTATCGTTTTTTTTATATTTGTAAAGAATAATTTATATGTTAAATGTAGCTGTTCTTTTTCGTCGTTGAAAACAATTTTATATTCGTACCTGTATCTTTTACTAATAATATAATAACCTAATAAAAAAATTCCCAAAAGAGACATAAGTAAACTACGGAAATTTACTGTCCAATAAATAGATAATACAATACCAAATACTATACTTAAAAAATAAAAGAATCTATTGGCATTTGAAATTTCTCCTTTATAATAAAATTTCATTTTTTTTCTTTAACACTTTTAATTGTTTCTTGAATTCTTCTTGAAGCATTTACAGAACCTTGCAGACTACTTGCAACTTTAGTTACTGAATGAATGTTTGTAGGAGTAGAAGAAGTTAAAGTTACAACTAAATCGCCAACTGCACCAGCAGTTCTAAAAGTTCCATTTTCATTACCGCTAACGACATCAATAGAATGACCTGCTGCTTCAATTGGAGAAAATGAATTGTCTTGATCTTCACCACCCGCTGCAACATCAATTCCATCTATTATCATTCCAGTACTAAATGCTGTCTGAGCAGCACCATACATGAACATAATCGCACCTGGAATTGTACCTACACCTGACGACATCATTGCAGCACCGTCAACCATCATAAGTGTTCCAGAAACTGCACCAGATGCACCACAAACAGTTTCATTACTAAAAGCTTCGCCAAAAAATTCTGCATTATTATAACTTACACCTGGGTGTTCTTGTTTGTATTGTTCAATATCTTGTTCTTTTGCTTCTTCTGCATTGTAATGACCTTGTGAAATTGTAGCATTATTATTATTTGAAGTAGGATTGCCTAATTGACTTTTAAATTTATATAAATCGTGTTGTTCTTGTAAAAACCAAGTATTTTGTTCGGTGTTATTTTTAGTTGTCTTCAAAAGTTGCAAACCCCATAAATCTATTCCCATTATCGGTGAATTCTCCGCATAATTATAAGGACTAACAAAAACAAATTCATCGGCTTTTGGGT
>DYKL01000118.1 GCA_020722645.1 Acetofilamentum sp.
AGCTATCGCCTGTAAAACCTGAAAAGTTGTAAGTAAGTTCCGTTATAAATGATTACAAAAAGCAATAAATGAACAAAAAATAACACAACGCATTAAAAAAGCGTTGTGTTATATAAATTAATTATATTATTGCATAGGAGGTGGTGGTGGTGGTGGCGGAGCAGCGGGCATAAACAGACCTGCAAGTTCCGGTACAGCCTTTGCATTAGCCCAATTCGGCATACCTTGCTTCCAAACCATTGTTTCCGGAGTAATAGCTTTTTGTCCAATCATTTGTTGTAATTGCTGGAGATTGAACGGTCCTTGTTGCTGACCATTTACAACAGCAAAAAACTGAACCATTGGAGGTGGTGGTACTCCTTGATTATGTTGTTGACCACCAAACATACCACCTTGCATCATTTGTCCCATAATAGCCATACCAAACATATTTTCCATTCCGCCGCCGCCACCACCGCCACCGGGGTTGTTAGCAGCAGCTTCCATAGAATCAGCCATTTTCATTTGTTGATATTTGTTCATATCCCCTATCATATTCATACCTGTACCCATATCAAGTTTCTTTTGAAGCTCTTCGGGAAGGTTGATACTGTTGATTAAAAATTTGGTAATTTCAAGACCGTAAGTAACAAATTCTTCCTGAAGTTTCTTTTCGCAAAATTCAGAAAGTTTTTTGTAATTTGAAGCAAAATCAAGTAAAGAAATTCCGCTTTCTCCGACAGCAGAAATAAATCTTGTAACAATTATACTTCTAAGTTCACCTATAACTTCATCAGTAGTAAATTGTCCGTCAGTACCGGAAACATCTTTTATGAATTTAGCAGCATCAGTAACTTTGAATGTATAAGTACCAAATGCACGTAAAGAAACACGTCCGAAATCCTGGTCACGAACATAGAAAACATTTGGAGTTCCCCATTTCATTTCTTTAAATAAGCGAGTAGAAACGAAATATACTTCGGCTTTGAAAGGGCTGTTGAATCCGTATTTCCAACCTTTAAGAGTAGAAAGAATCGGAAGGTTTTTTGTTTCTAATGTATAAGTTCCCGGAGGAAAAACATCAGCAAGTTCACCTTCGTTAATAAAAACAGCAACCTGAGATTCGCGAACGATAAGTTTTGCACCGTTTTTAATCTCATTGCCGTATCTCTCAAAACGATGAGCTAATGTATCATTGGTTTGGTCTATCCATTCAATAATATCAATTAATTCACCTTTGAGTTTGTCCCATAATTTTCCCATATTATTAAATTTAATGTTTTTAAAAATTTAGTTAAAGAAACATTTTTTTTTGGAAATATGCAAATTTTTTTTACGAATTTTTAAAAATATTTGACAAATGAAAAATCAAATTATTTATTTTGTTTGTTTTTTAACTTTAAATTATAAATAAATCACAAAATTATGATAAAAAACCAAAAAGAATCTGAAGTAATTTATTCATTTTCTTTTTTGGTTTATATCAATTTTTTTTAAAAAAAGCTATTGATTTTGAAAAGCTTTTAAACCTGCATATTTAGCAGCGGTTCCAAGCTGATTTTCTATTCTGATTAACTGATTGAATTTAGCAATTCTTTCGGTACGGCAAGCAGAACCGGTTTTCATATGACCGGCACCTGTTGCAACAGCTAAATCGGCAATAGTTGTATCTTCTGTTTCACCCGAACGGTGCGAAATAAAGCAATAATATTTATGTTTTTTAGCAAGTTCGATAGTTTCGAGAGTTTCTGTTAATGTTCCAATTTGGTTCAATTTAATTAGAATTGAATTTGCAACACCTTTGTCAATAGCTTCTTGAAGAATTTTTTTGTTAGTGCACAGCAAATCATCTCCCACAAGTTCAATTTTGCTACCAAGTTGTTCTGTCATAAGTTTCCAGCCTTCCCAGTCGTTTTCAGCCAAACCGTCTTCGATTAAAATAATAGGATATTTTTGACACCATTCTTTCCAGAGATTAACCATTTCGACAGAAGTTTTTGACGAACCGTCGGATTTTTTGAAAACGTATTTACCATCTTCCCACATTTCGCTTGTAGCAGGGTCTAAGGCAATAGAAATATCTTTTCCGGGAGTATATCCTGCATTTTTAATAGCTTCGACAATAACTTCCATAGCTTCTTCATTAGATTTTAAAGCAGGAGCATAACCGCCTTCGTCGCCTACACCTGTGTTATAGCCTCTTGATTTTAAAACTTTTTTTAATGTATGGAATGTTTCAGAACCCATTCTGATAGCTTCTTTGAAAGTAGGAGCATTGTGAGGAACTATCATAAATTCCTGAAAATCTACATTGCTGTCTGCGTGAGCACCGCCGTTAATGACGTTAAGACAAGGAACAGGAATCGTACAGGCATTTGTACCTCCCAGATAACGATAAAGAGGCATATTTAATGACTTTGCAGCAGCGTGAGCTACAGCCAAAGAAACAGCAAGAATAGCATTAGCACCAAGACGAGCTTTATTATAAGTTCCGTCTAATTCTATCATTGCATAATCAATTTTTCTTTGTTCGTAAACACACATTCCGATAATTTTCGGGGCAATTTCTTTGTTTAAATTTTCGATTGCCTTTAAAACACCTTTTCCAAGATAACGGTTTTTATCTCCGTCTCTCATTTCAACTGCTTCTTTTTCGCCTGTTGATGCACCCGAAGGAACAATGGCATTTGCTTTAAGTCCGTTTTCCAATGTAACTTCACATTCAACTGTCGGATTACCACGTGAATCCAACACTTCATAACCGATAATTTTTGTAATTTTCATCTTATAAAATTTTTATGTTAAATTATTTTTAAATAAATCAAAAAAGTTAATCTTTAAATTTAAGAGCAATAAAAGTTATATCATCTCTTTGAGGTTCTTCTCTTTTGAAATTTTCTAATGCTTTAATGTAGGATATTTTTTGTTGTTGCAGTGGCAAATTTGCAGATTCTGTAATCATATTAATAAAAGCCTTAGTTCCAAATCTTTTTCTGGATTTGTCATTTTGGTCAACAAAACCATCAGTAGCGCAATACAAAGTATTATTACTGTCCATTTTGATTTCCAGATTTTCAAAAGCTAAGGCTTTGTTTGAATTTGGCACAGCAGAAAAACCTATTGATTTTCTTGTTCCTCTGTAACGATGCAATGATTTTTCAATAGCAGAGTAAATAAAAATATTAGTTTTAGCAGCCGAATAAACAATGTTCTGCATATTATTTTTATCAAATCTGATAATACCCAACTCAACACCATCTCTGTTTTGATTGTCTCTTTTATGAAGATAATCATTAAACATACTGTTTAGGGTGTGTAATATTTCTTTCGGATCTTCAATTTTTTTTTCATTTACTATTGAATTCAGCAAATAAACCACAATCAGACTCAAAAAAGCCCCCGGAACGCCGTGTCCTGTACAATCTCCGATGATAAAATACAAATAATTTGGGTTTGTGTCGTTGAACCAATAAAAATCACCACTTACAATATCCTTAGGAAGGTATATTATAAATCCGTTAAAATATTTTTTAATTGCATCATTGGTAGGGAGTACTGCAACTTGTATTGTAGAAGCATAATTTACGCTGTCTGTAAGCAATTTATTATGCTGAGACAGAAGTTCTTTTTGACGTAAAATTTCTTCTTTTTGAACCTGCAATTCTTCTTTCTGTACCTGAAGTTCTTCATTTTTCTGTAAAATATCTTGTTTTTGCAGTTCAATTTCTTTTGTACGTTCTTTTACCAGATTCTGAAGATTTTTATTATGATAATCAAGTTCTTGTGTTAGTTCTTCATTTCTGATAAATGCTTTGTTGAAAATTCTTCCAAGTGTAAGTGATTGTCCTAAAACGAGGACAAAAAGCCCAACGTGAGTAAGAGTTGTAGTATTTATCACATTGTTGAAATATAAAATATCATTTATACCGGAGATAAAAAACAGAAGCATCGTAATTGATAAAGTAACAGCTCCAACTTTTTTCTGAATAATATATCTTATTAAAAGAAAAACGCAGAATATAATCATCAGAACAACGCAAATCTGGTAATAAACAGTAAATTTTGTGTAAACTAAAGTAGGCAGAAATATCGTAAGTAAAAATAAACCGGTAACAATATAGCTTATCCAGAAAAATAATTTGTATTTTGTACCCTGAAATGTAACTTGAAAGAAATATATAAATGAGGCAACCATACCGTAAAAAGTCAGATATGAAAATGTGTAAACAATTTTCCAACTAAAGTCTGGAAATAAAAAATTGAAGGTGTAGTTGCTTGAAAACAGAATTCTTATACCTACAATCAGCGATAAAACAAAAAAAGCCAATGCAGGTTTGTTTTGTCGGCGATATAAAAAAATTCCCAAATGATAAAAAGCCATTATGATAACCGCACCAAAAATAAAAATATCTGCAAAAAATTTGTAAGTTATACCTTTATAAATAGATTGTTCTTCGCCCAAAACAGGAACTTGAAAAAAACCGTTTGTTCTGTGGTGATAATTAGAAATCTGAACAATCAACTGGATTTTTTCCTTATCAACTTTAACTGATTTTAAAACAGGAGCAATTGCAGGTTTTCCGTCATCAGAATTAGTTGCAACATTTCCGGTTTCAATTATTACTCTGTTATTCCACCAAACTTTGTAAGCTGTGAGTACTTCGCCAAAATGTATTACGTATTCTCTATCAGCTTTTGGTTCGATAAAAATTACCAATCTGAAAGTAGCATAACCGGTATCAGAAATTTTTTCACCGTCAACTTCAACATCAGACCAATCACCCGGTACTTTTAAATAAGAATCAGGGGTATAAACATTATTTTCAAAGTCGTAATAATCGTACAATTTGTTCCAGTAAAACTCCCATTCGCCTGTTAATTTAACATTTTCGTCGAAATTGTAACCTCTGAGATCAAGAACACCTTTTTCGGCTTTTGGAATTTGTTCTTGTGCAATTAAACTAATAGAAAAAAGCAAAAAAGTTAAAATTATATATGTAGTCTTTTTCAATATCATATTTGTTTTAAAAAGATTGCAATAAATTGACTGTCTTCATAACTGAAAAATGTTATTTTTGCAAAGACTTCAATTTTTTTCATATCTCGGTTCAAAATATAAAGTTGTTTTTCGTCCAAACTTTTGGTAACTCCTTTTAAAACGATATTTCCAAGATAATCAGAGTCTTCTTTAGTGTTATCATTTTCAGCAAATAAATATCTGGTTTTCTTACCAATTGTTATATCTCTTTTCAAACCCCATATTTTTTCTGCTTCGTTATTAAAAACTACAATAAAATCATTTTGAAAAACAACTAATCCGTGGTCAAAACTTTGGAAGAGGTTTTCATACAGATTTGCTTTTGCTTCTTTTTCTTTATATTGTTTTGCAATCTCCTGTTTAGCCTTTTCGAGTTGTTTGACGGATTCTTTTGTCAATTTGTATATTTCTTCTTGAGCTTCCTTGTTTTTTTTGTCAAAAATCTTTAATTTTTCTTGTATATCAATCTTTTGAGTTATATCAAGAGCAAAAAGAGTTACTTTTGTAATTACTTTGTTTAAATCTTTAATTACAGTCGTAAAAACCTCGGCAACAATAGTTTGTTTATTGTTGGTTACGAATTCTTGTGTTGCTTGTAAATCTTTTCCTTTAAGTAAATTGTTCCAGATATTTCTAAAATTTTCGACTTGATTATCGGGAATTATATCAAAAACTTTCAAATCTGTCAATTCTTCTTGTTCATATCCGAATGTTTTGTTAAATTGTTTGTTTGCAGAGATAAAAGAGCCGTCAGTATTAAAATCAACTTTTATGACTATATTATTAAATGCGTTGATTTGTTGAGAATTTTCGTTTAAAATATTACGTGTTTCGGTTCTGTCAACTGCAAGAAACATAATAGTGCTGAGTTCTTTCTGTGAATTAAAAATAGGAACAAACGAAGCCACAATCCAGATTAATTTATCTGCCGAATTAAGCATGTGCAGAGTAGTATTATATCTTTCACCTTTTTCAATTATATATTGAAAAATACTGTTAAACTCTAATTTTTCATCAGTTTCTATCAAATTCGAGAATTTTTGACCAATGACACTTTCTTTGCTATCAAACTGAAAAACTTCAAGAAATTCATTATTTACAAAATTAATATTACCTATAAGGTCAATATCAACACGAATAACAGCTTTGTTAACAGAATCGGAAAAAATTTCAAATTCAAGTGCTCTATGTTCAGATTCTTCACGTTGCTTTTCAATTTCTTCTATATTTCGTCTCATCGTTTCGTCTTGTTGGGCAAGCATTTCAGCTTGTTTTTGAGATTCTTTAAGCAGTTCCTGTGTTCTTAAGCCGGTTTTGATTGTTGCAATAGTCAAACCAATACTTTCTGCAACCTGTTCTATGAAAGAGATTTCGAAATCTTCAAAAACTTTAAAAGAAGCTAGTTCAATAACTCCGTGTACTACCGATTCGCTGTCTTTGATAGGAGCGATAAGAACCGAACGCGGATTTGCTTTTCCAAGCCCGGAAGTAATATCAACAAAACTGTCTGATGTTTCTTTTAAAAAAATTGTTTTCAGCTCAATTGCGCAGGCTCCGATAAGACCTTCTCCCCAATTAAATTTTTTATCGGGAAACTTTTTCCTGTCGTAAGCAAAAAGAGCTATCATTTCAAGGAACTTTTCGCCCTGTTGTTCTTTAACAATAAAAAATCCTGCCTGCTGACAGTCTAAATATTTAGTCAAGTTACTAGTAATTTCAGAAGATAATTTTTCAAGATTATCAACATTTTCCCGCAGAATAGCACCAAATTTTGCCAAACCTTCATTAACCCAGTGTCTTTGTTTTTCTTCAATTTGTCTTTGTTGGTCTTCTTTTCTAGTTTTTTCAATATCATCACGCATGTTCAGCAAAGCTCTCACTAATTTATCCTGTTGAAATTCCTGACTAAAAGTCATTACATTTTTGCCTTGTCTTAATTCTTCGACAAAAACACCTACTTCTTCAATTTTTTTCTGTTGAGAATTTATTAAACTTTCAAGATTTTCATAATACTTAATGTTTTCTCTCGAATTCAAAGTCAGAAAAATGCTCAGGAATACAGGGTGAACCAAAATCAAAATTAAGGTCGGATTGTTGTATGTAACATCTAAAACTGAATTTAAAGATAGTTCTTGTTTCAGTCCCAGCAGATAAAAAATATAAAATACAACTACGTAAAATATATCTAAACTGATAATTAGTAAAATAAAATTTTTTCTTAAAAATCTTTCAGCTAATTTCATATTATTTTGTTTGAGCTGTTTGTAAATTTAAAAATAGAGTGATACAAATTTAATAATTTTATTTAATTAAAAAATTTTTATAAAAAAAACATATCCTTTAAAAATAAACAACATATTAAAAAAACACACAAAGCAATGTAAATCAACACATTAATACATAGAAATATTTTAAAAAGTACTTAAAAAAATTCCAAATAATACCAATTGTATTCATAAAATAGTCTAAACTATTTTGTATTGGTTTAAACCTGTTGCTTTTGTCGGTGGGTACACCGACAAAAGCGTCTGTTACCGACATTTCAGGTGTCCACACCTGAAATTTCAACGTTTTTAAACCAATACCAACTATTTTATAAATTTACAATAACTTGTCCCGATTTTAATCGGGAGTTTTGCCGATAATACTTGAAAATACTCTGCCCCGAATATAGTGAGGGGGCTAATCAGACGAAGTCGAAATTGGTCTCTATTGAAAATAAAATCAGTATAAATTGACAAACAATATGTTCAAAAGTTACTTTAAAAAACTGATAATTTCAGCAACTAATTTTTCGGGAATAAAAGGTTTTTTTATCCAACCGTTTACACCTTCGTTTTTAAATTCAATTTTTGTCTGAACATCTGAATTTGCTGAAATAACAAATATATTTGATTTAATATTTTTATCTGAATGCTTAATTTTTTTTATCAACTCAACATCAGTCAAATCAATTTCCAATAAAAAAACATCAAAAAATTCATTTTTAATAGATTCATAAACCAAATCTTTGTTGTTGGCAGTTTTTATGATAAATCCTTTATATTCAAATGTCGATGTCAAAACTTCCAAAATTGTCGGAGAATCTTCAACTAATAAAATTTTATAAGCCATAATTTATTAACCCGTAAAACAGCATAAAACAACAAAAATTCACGAACATTATTCCTGTTTATGATAATATTTTGTCAGCAACGATAAAAAACTGCTGATTTTTGAGACGGCTTCCTGCGTCTCTATACTTATATTTTTTTTACTCAATCTTAACAACAGATATCCATATAAAGCTTCAAAACAAATTTCTATAAAATTTTTATCAAAATCGGTAATTTTTGAATACAAATCTTCGATAAAAGGCATTAAATTTTCAAATTCCTGTTTATATTCAATGTTTTTTTCTGATTCAAGCAACTTATTATGAAGAACGTCTAATTCAAGAACGACATCATTTAAAAACTGCAGATGCCCTTTTTGTTCAATTTTTTCGTTCAACATTGACTGAATAAGAAAATCATACCAACTTTTCATTTTTTCATATTGTTCGTCATCAATATCAAAATTTGCAATAATCTCCTTCTCAATTGTTTCCGGATTAAAGTTGTATGCTCTTATCAAATCTTCAATTTGCCACATATAAATTACATATTCGGCAATATTCTCTTTCTTTTTTTGTTCAGAAATCAGCATTTAAATCAATTAAATTTTACAAATTTAAAAATATATTTTAAAAAAACAGATAATATTTTTTTGTAATTTCTTTGTATTGTTCTGAATATTCGTTGTTATGTTTAATAATTATTTCTTTAAATTCAATTTTTTCAGCACATCTCGAAAATTTTAAAAATATTCTTTTAGGTTCTTTTTTTAGATTGTGTCTTACCAACGTTTTTTGCACACAAAACAAATTTTTCTGAGAACATAAATGAACAAATTTTTGAGAATCTATAAAAGGTAAAATTACAAAAAATATGCCTTTAAATTCAAGTAGCTTATCAACGGCACTGACAAATTTTTCAAAAGGCAACATATCGGTGTGGCGGGACTTTGTTTTATTTTCATAAGGAGATGTCAGACAACCCTCGAAAAATGGCGGGTTAGAGATTATTAAATCAAATTTTGCTGATGTATTCTCTGCATATATCAAAAAATCTTCATTTAGAGCATTCAATCTGTCAGTCCATTTAGAGTTTTGAAAATTCTTAACAGCCTGAATGTATGAGTTTTTATCTATTTCGACAGCAGTTATTTCAGATGAGTCGTATTTCTGTGCCATCATTAATGCCAAAAGCCCTGAGCCGGTACCAACATCAAGAATCGTCTTTGGGTTGTCAGCATCTACATAAGCTCCAAACAATACAGCATCAGAACTGACCTTCATTGCAACATTTTCCTGTTGTATCGTAAACTCCTTAAATTTGAACATCTAATTAGTAATTGAGTTTGTAAAGTTTATCAAGTTCAAAGTGCATTGTGCATTGTGCATTGTTTATCAAGTTCAACTATGCACTATGCACTATTAACTATGCACTATTAACTATGCACTATTAACTATGCACTATTAACTATGCACTATGCACTATTAACTATG
>DYKL01000119.1:0-2869 GCA_020722645.1 Acetofilamentum sp.
TAAATAAAGTGCCACCCGTTCCACCTGCACCTGATAAATCAAAATAAATTATTAATTATCAATGGTTAATTGGTATGTTGCAGTTTATGATAATTTTTTGAATTAGGCTTTTGTAAATAGTATAAAACTAAGTAAATTTGAACAAACAAGAATTAAAACTATGGAGAAAATGTTTGAAATCCTCACAATTTTTGAATTTCAAAAAAGGTTTCCAAATAAAAAATCTTGTTTGGCTTACCTTTTTGGTAGAATGATAGTCAGTCAACTTTGTCCTTATAAATATTTGTTAAATGCCTAATTTAATCATTTTATTTATCTGTTTTTGTTACTTTTTCAATATTTGTTACTATGTTGCTCTAATGAACGCTAACAGTTCTCATATTTGCGAAGGTTGGAATTATTAGCACTAAACTTCATAAAATGCACAAAGTTTGAATTTAGCACAAATTTTTCAAAAAAGCACTGAAGCCCCGCTTTTGCAAATATGATGTTAGCAGTTCGGCTTTTTTACTTCAATACTATTTCTACAAAATTTTCTCTCATTCCAAGTTGTGTCATAACATTTCCTATTCTGCTCATAAATGATTTTGCGGATGAATTAATGTGAATAAATAGCAAATCGTCAGTTAAATTAGTTTTTTTACTGTCCCAAAAGTAACCATCAAATGTTTTGTAGCGTCGTCTAAACTCCATATGTTCGTCCATAATTTCTTTCAAGTTTTTCCATTTGATAATTGTATTTTCTTTACCAAACAATTTTTCTTGATTTGTAAGGACCGTCTCAAAATCATATTCTTGACTGTTTTTTACCCATTTAAGAAACTCTAAAAATACGTCTTGCCAAGTTTTTACAGCAATACTTTCATTATTGATTATAAGTTTTAACGGCTTATTTCCTTCTGAAATTTCTCCTGCTTCATTGTCAAGTGGCGAAAAGTTTATTTTTTCTATAACGGTTGTGTTCCAATTATCAGCACTTTTAATGCTGTCTGGAAGTGGGAAAGTTTGTAAAAACCAAGCAACCATTTTGTTGCCGTGTTCGTCAATTTCCTTCGCTGTCCAAGAATCCCTATTGATAACATCTAATCTGAAATTCAGTGAAGATGTTTTGAGTTTTTCTTTTTTATCAGCAAAAGGTTTATTGCCAATCTCTCCGTTAAATTCCGTAAGTATTAAATTTCCAATATTGTTAAGATATTGTTTGTGTATGTTTTCATAATCGTCTCCTAATTCGTGTTTCCAAGGATTAGAAAGTGTTTGCGGCATAATGTGTTCAATGCTTATTTGTGAATCTCTAAAATTTACGGCAACTTTTGTGTTATTTTCTTCAATCTTTCCTAAAATGAATTTTGAATACTTTTTTATGTCGTTGTAAAAATCCATTGTCTTTAATCGTTCCGACACTTCGTTGTCGTTAGGCAATCTCATTTTATAAAATTGGTTAGTCAGTAAGTCTAACATAGAAACTTCTTCATTAGATAATTTTCCAATTCTATTACACAACAAAACTATGTTTTTGTTTTCGCCTTGTGTTAAACCTAAAATACGTCTACGAATAAGATATGTACGAATAGTTTTTAGTATTTCTAATAGTTTCTCATCACTCAATTTGTCACTGCCCGAACCTTGTTGATTATATTCTAATAATCCAAGAACAAAAGGTTTAAACGCTTCCGATTTTATGTCGTGAAAAATATTTCGTAATAATTCTTTTATCTCACTGTCTTTTGTTGTGTCAGAAGAAACTTTGTCTGTTACATTTTCGTCATTAATCCATTTATACCAAGGGACAAAGCGAACAATATCATCAATAAATTCTTCGTGATTGTTAAATTTTTCATTTACAAAATCTTTAAATTGCTGGTATACTTCTTTGGTATTGCTATCAACTTTTTCATCGCTAACTACTTTTATAGAACTTACAGTTTTATACTGTAAATAATCACGATAAAATTTTGAAATGTTATCTTCAAGTTGTGCTTCAATTTTTGGCTGCCATATTGTTTCGTATAAATTGGATTGTTTTTTACTATCAAACGACAAGAGAATAAAGTTTCTAACCAAGTCCGCTAATGTCAACGCTTTTCCAAGTGAATTCAGTGTTTCAAAAATGATTTGAGGGTCTTCTCCTTTATGTGGTCTTTCGTCTAAAAATATTACAGCAACGTTCATTCTTTGAATTGCCAAAATATAGTGGTCAGGAGTGATGTCGGGATTTGTCTTTAATGTGTCAGTTATTAGTTTAGTAAAAAGCTGATATGCTGTTTTTATAATGCTCGGTTTCGCTTCATGACCATTTACTAATGCTTTGAAAGCATCCCAATCTTTGGTTACTTGCTTAAGCTTTATTTTATCTTCAAAATCTGAATCCTCATTTTTTAAATAACGGTTTGTTATTCGTTTTTTGAATGTTTCGTCCATTTGAAGGTCTCGCAAAGCAATTAGAAACAACAAAGTTGTTGTTAGTCTTTGCTGTCCGTCAACAACAACGGATTTATGAGCAAACCCTTGTTGTTCTTCTTTGAGCACAAGTGTTCCAAAAAAATGCTCTAATTTGTCATATTCTTTTGGATTCAATTCTGATTTTATTATACGAATAATATCTCTAAAATAGCGTTCAATTTCTGGTTTACCCCAAGCGTAAGCCCTTTGGAATGGTGGTATAAAAAAAGAAGTTACATTTTTAGTAAGAACATCGTTTATTGAATGACTTTCCGTTCTCATAACTTTTCTGATTATATTTTTTGTTTGTTTGTTTTGAGTGTCGTTTTAAGCTAACCGCCAATTGGCAATATGAAACGAGCATGATTTGTTTAACATAAACACGGATGAAAATTCATCATGCGAGTTCCATCCGACCTTATACCGA
>DYKL01000119.1:2880-9595 GCA_020722645.1 Acetofilamentum sp.
TATTTATCTTGTTGGCGGTTTAGTATAAATTAAAAAATTATTTACGGATGAAATTTTGGGCATTTTGAAACACAAAACTTTCAATCTACTACACTGTTTATTTATTGTTAATTCATTCATATTTACTACTTTATGCCTCATTTTTTATATTGCGTGTTAGGTTTTCGTGCTTTATTATTCTTGTCTATTAGTCAGCATTGGCAAGACATACTCTTTTGTAATTTTTGGATGAAGCGTTGTGTCGTGTGAATTGCAAATGTGTATGGCTTTTGTGTTGGCTTATTCATTTACCATTTTATAAGATACAGTCAAATTGTTTTGATATGAGTTTAATCTTGTAAACTCATAATCAACAATAAGCACATTGTATTCACTGTAATTTTCACATTTTACTTCACAATATTTAAGTAACATGCTTTCTATTTCTTTTGGAAACTTCATACCAAAGCCTTTAAGTGCTTTTTGCATTTCTTCTTCTCCATTATTTACCTTTATCACTCCTAAATTCCAAGCCATAATTCCTAACGCAACAATATTTTGTGCTTCCTTAAAAGTCCTTGCTTCTTCCATTAAAGGCTGTATCATTTCAGATACAACAGCAGAAATTTTTCTCCCCGTTGTATTTTTTTTAAATTTCACATCTGCATTTAATTCTTTATCTAATCTTTTTTTTATTTTGGATAAAGCGGATGTGCTATTATCTGACTTATAAAGATTCTTATTTTCTCTTTCCTTTTTTCTTTGCCTTAGCATTTTGGCTCGTTTTATATTTTTTATTTTTCCCATTATCGTTTCTTTTTCAAATACTCAATTTTTTTCTCCGTAACTATCAAAGCATCTTTTGCATATTCTTCATCTCCAATCTCATATATAATTTGGTCGCTAAAAAAGTAATCAACATTCTTTTTTGTTATGGTTAAAAAAGTCAGCGAGTTTTACTACCTGCTCTTTTGTCAATTTTCGTTGTCCACGCTCAATTTTACTTAAAATAGATTGGTCAATATCCATAAAAGCAGCGACCTTTCTTAAAGGGTAGTCTTCTTTTTCTCTCAATGTTCTTATTAACTCTCCAATGCTTTACATTTTGTATTTATTGTTTTGACAATAATAGTCAAAGTTTTATTTTCTAAACAAATTATTTGTCATTTAGTTTTCAACTTATTGTTAACAGTCCTGTGCGTTGGCAAAAAACAACTCTTTTGCAAATTTTGGCTGTGTTAAGGATTGCGCGATTTGCAAATGTGCTACCAAATGCGTGGGCTAATCTGTTTTAAATGTTATTGTTACTTCTCTGTCGTTTGCAATGTCGTCAATGGCTTTGTTTAGGATTTCTTTTAATTGTTTGGCTGTCTTGTCCAAATCGTAAATTCCTGCCTTTTCATTGAAAGTATTGTCCTGCTCTAAAAAGTTGTCCAACGTGAATGTGTATGCTTCGTAGTTGCTGTTTGGATTGTGATAGAGTAAAGCAATTTCGTCTTGTTTCGCTTTGTCAAATTTCGGGAATGGAATTATATCCCAATATTTTTGAGCCAAACTACCACCATTCCCACCAACTGCATAAAGGTCAATTAACCCTTTACTACGTAGGTAGTCCAAACAGCATTTTACAAAAATTGCCTTGTTTACATTGTGTTCTTTTTGTTGAATGGTAATACCATGAATATTTGTAATTACTCTTTCTTGTTCTTCAATGATTACAATTGACCTTCCTTTTTCAAAACCTTCTGCACCAAAAATTAAGTCACCTTTTTGAAGTGTCTTTAATGAATTAGGATTTCCTAAGTATTCTATTTTGTCAACAGTTCCATATTTTGAAAGAAATTTAGGCAACATCAAAGTATAGAATTTGTTGTATTTCTTTTTACTGTAAACACTGTCGCCAATATTTGATACTTGTAAGTTTTGTCCACGTGAAAGCGAAAAACCTAATTCTTGTATGGTTTGAAATCCGTTTGTGTAGTTCTCTATTTGAAAAACAATTTTCTTGAAATGTTCACGATATAGGTTTGTATCCAACCTTCCCACTTTTTCTAATTCATTAATTCTAGGCAATTCAAAACTAAACTTGTTTGGTTTTTGATTATTTAAAAGTTCTTGTTCAATTAATTCTAAAATAGTATTGTGCCTTTCTTTAATTAGTTTTTCCTTGTTGATAATTGCCTGTGTTAGCAACTCAACAAATTTAATTGTGTTATCTGCATTATGATTGGGCATAGGAATTTTGCAGTCCAAAAACAAAGTTTTTGCGTGACGAATGGTTGCCCCTTTGGGAACCATAAAGTCTAACTGCTCCCGAAAAACATTGTGTTTGATAAAAGCCAATAGATAAAACTTTTTATCGCTTACTGGCAATTTATATAAAGCCCCTGAAAGCATATAGTTTGGATAGTCTTTGTCCAAAATCACTATTTCTCCAATATTGCTGTCCTTGGAAATTATCAAGTCGCCTTTTTTCAAATTCATTTTCACAAAACAATTTGGCATTATTGGTAATGCAGTTTCACTTGTTATTTCGGGTAAAAATGAATGTGGTTGAAGCGCTTTTGTTCTTAGAAAATAATGAGTTGATTTTTCGATATAATTCAATGAACCTACTTCAACGCCTAAATCTTTACGCTGTAATGGTTTGCTTAGAAAATCCCTTACATACAAGAAATTTTCATTGGGCATAACCAAATCCATATATTGTGAGGAAGAAAGTGTAAAGTCTTTCTCTACAATATGAGAAAACGAAATTGAGGTTGGTGTTTTAACGTAACTGTTGCTCATACTTACTTAGCCTTGATAAAAATGTCCTGTAATTGTTTTTCTTGGCTCAAACACCATTTTTTAAATTCTGCAACGGTTTCTGTAAATTCTTCATCAAGCAAAGCCCGACCGTCTTTGTCAATTTCAATCTCAAAAGTATCGTAATTGATTTTATATTTAGGTGAGAAGAATTTTACTCGCTTACTTGTCTTTACTTCATAGCCTACTTTTTCAATACCTTTGAAAAATACTTGATAGTTCTGCTCTTTCAGTTTTGCTAATTCTTCTTTCTTTGGTTTGTAGGCAACAATGATTGAAGTATTTACACCCGTTTCAGCAAATACATTGGCTGGTAAGTCAAAAATAGCGACAATTCGCATTTTGTCCATTAACCATTTTCGAGCAATTTTATGGGTGTCAATACTGGCAATAGAATTAGATAAAACAATTCCCATTCTTCCGTTCTCCTTCAAAATGTGGTAAGCATTTTCAAGGAAAACTACGCCTAAATCTATTTTGCTTGCCTGTTTCTCGGCTTTCTTCTTTTTGCCTGTTGGTTGTTCTTCGCCTTTGTTGCTATACAAGTGCCAAAGCTCGTAACATTGTATCATTTCCAAATCTTTGTCGTCCTTTGGAACAAATGCACGGTCTTCGCCAAATGGCGGATTGGTAAGGACTACATCAAATTTTTTGAGTTGGTTGTCGTCTGGTCTGTTGTCCCAATTTCCTTTTTGGTTCATTGTTGGAACAAGGTCGAGAATTTCGCCTTTATGGTCAAACTTGGAAAGTAAAGAACCGTAACCCGATTTTGCTTTTATCTTGGCGTTTCCGTCACCATTCAAAAGCATATTCAAGGTTGCAAGCATTACCATTTGGTCGTCAATGTCCATTCCGAAAATGTTGTTGTCGTCCAACTTGCTATTTGAGTTCACATAGGAAACAGAAAGAAAATCGGCAATTCCTACGGTTGGGTCAATTACGGTTTCGCCATTTCTAGGATTTACAATATTTACTAAAAAGTCAATTAGCGGAAGCGGTGTAACAAATTGGGCGTTTTGGTCTTTGGAAAATGGTGTTGCAAACTTGTAAAATACTAATTGATAAAGGTCGGTTTTGTGTGAACAAACAAATGAATAATCTTGAAATTGATAAACTACTTCAATCAATACTTTAATATGATTTTCATTCTTTATATTGAGCGGATTATCCTTTAAAATACGATAATAAGTTCCTGAAGCCTCATCTCTCAAGTCATTAATTCGTTTAATAAACTCTTGAAGTGGTTTATCAGCAAGAGTTTTGAAATTCTTTTCTTCGTCTGTAATGTAAAAGTCTAAAAAACGCTTTGGCGTTTTTTCGTTTCTTTTTTCATCATAGATTTTAAGAGAAAGAATTTGAATGAGAATTTCAAAGCCTTTTTGATTTACCATTCCAACCTTGTCCATTGTACGCAAAATGCTACTCATTGCGTCATTAATTTGCGTTGAATGAACACCCGAAATAATATCTAAGTCAGTAATTGTTCTTTTGGAACGGTCAATAGCAATGGTTTCAGTCCACTCTAATAAATCTTCAAAACTTGGTAGGTTTATATATGGGTCGGGAAGGTGTAATGAAATTTCTTTTGTTTTACTGTCTTCACCTTTGGTGTTAAATTCTTCACTGTATCTTAGAAATTTGTTGTTATGTTTACGGAATAAATAAAGTCTTTCTGTGTCATACAAAACAGCTAAACAAAAAGGTCTTCTACTTTCGTTTAAATATGCTTTTAGTTGTTTGTCCCAAACATCAGCAACATTTTTGTTGTCTTCCTTTTTAAATTCAAGTGCAACAATTAAATGTTCACGAAGCCACTCTAAACTCTCATTGTTTCCGTTTTCGTGGTAATCTTTGTATTTGTCAAACCAAGTAATGTCGTCAAAAATTGCTCCGTCAAGTTTAAGTGGTGCAGAAGATTTGTTGCCTTTCGGGAATTGAACTTCTGTTCCGATATAATCTTTGGCAAAAAGTCCTGACTGCACAATAGAATAAAGGAATTGCCATTTGTAATATTGTTCGTTTCGTTGCCCGTTTTTCTTTCTAAAATTGGTTTTTCGTCCAAATGTCAAATGCTCGGTTAGGAAACAGTCGTATTCTGTTGCCATTCCGTATTTATTGTCAAACTCGTGTTTCGCTTCTGTAAAAGTATATGTCATAATCATTTCCTAATTTAAAAGCACAAATGTATCAATTTCTACTAGTGCGTCGGCAAGAAAACTGCTCTTTTGTCCCGATAAAGAATCGGGATGTTTCGGGGCTTGTCCCGAAAGCTTTCGGGATGCAGTTTTGTGCGTGGGCTGTTCATTTTATCGTTTTTCTTTTTCTATCTTTATGTAGCAAATTATCTGCTGTGTCGTTTTTTTTACACTTGCCCCTAACGGTTGAGGCTATATGCAGTAAGGGATTGTTGGCTACTATCTTGTCCACCGACACAAATTTTTATGCAGGGTAAAATGCTTGAATTACCACTGAAACCCTTATTGCATTTAGCCTTTGTTGGCAACTGGGGTTATTTGTAATTTTAATTCTTCTAATTTTCTTTTTAAATCAACCTCACCGTTATTTAGTTTCACAAAAATTCTTTTTATCTCATAAGGAACTTTCCCTTCAATTTTTTTAATCAATCCCATTATTAATGAATAAAACTCTTTGTTATTTACAAATTTGTCACTCTCTATTTCAGTAATAGTCAATAAATCAAGGATTGTTTCATTATCTATTCTTTCGCTAATTTCATTTAATTTATCTAAATTTTCGTTATTAAATAGTAGTAGTAATATCTTAAATATCTCAAAAGGGTTACCATTAAAAAGAAATGAAATCAAATTTGTATTTATAACCTTTAATATCAACCATCTAACAGTTTTATTTTTGTATAGAATAAAAAAATCGTTCTTTGTTATTTCTTCTTTCATTGGTAGAAATGAGTTTACTATTTCAACAATAAATTCTGGTATTTCTTCAAAATCTTGAGGTTTATTTATTTCCTCTGAATGACTATAAAGAATATCTAAAACTGTTTTTCTTTCATTCTTGGATAAATACTTTGAAGTTTCGATTATTATTTCTTCAAGTTCTTTTACAGTGTCTTGCAGTAAAGGATATACTAATTTGTATTTATTTGTAATATTAATCGATTTGTCTGTAAGGATGGGATTTAATAATTCATTAAATGAATTATTATAACTTTCAAAACTGCTTTCTAAACTATAAAATATAGATATTTCATATGACCTTAAATTATTAATGCTTTCAATATATGATTTTTTTAACCTATCAATTTTGGGACTATCAATTTTCAAAAATTTGCGTAATATTTTCGAATTACTAAAAAGTATTTCATTATATGGGTCATTCGGATTTAAATTTCTTTCAAATTTGGAAAGTTCTTTCCATATAAGTAATAGGTTTGAAATTGACTGTCTAATTTCTCTTAATTTTTCATTTTCTTCTTCAAATGCCTTTTGTTTTAACCATACACGATAACCAAGATATACAATAATTAGAGCAACTATTGATGGCGAAGTTTTTTCCAAAATATTTAAAAAAGTCTCCATCAGTTATCTTTCTAATGATAATATTGATATTCCTGGAGTTGAAAATGAATTTGTTTCTACAAAATCAATTCCTGCTGCTAAAATTTGAACTCTATAATCCATGCCTCTGTTCTCAACTTGAAAAACTGCAATTTTTTTTAATTCAAGAATTATTTTCAACTCACGTAATTCTTCAATTGTCAATTCTTGATTATTTTCACGAAATACTTCGATAATACTAAGCATTCCACCATCTTTAGTTTCTTTATATAAACCAAGAAGAATAAAATCTAATTTTTCTATTTCATTCATAGTTGAATGTTTTTACCCTTGTTACCAACGGTTGTATAAACCCAATTCCGTTTATTTCCATTATAACAATATCTCCTAAT
>DYKL01000606.1 GCA_020722645.1 Acetofilamentum sp.
ACAGTAACTACATTTATATATTTTTCGGCTTTAAGGACAGCCGGACTAAAACCTCTGTCTGTTAATTTATCGGTTATTTTTTTGTAACCGTAATAATCTGTTGTATTTAATGCAGGTAAAGGTTTTGAGGTTTGTGCCATAACAAGTATGGTTTCGGCACCAAAATCGGGTCCGCTACACTGAAAGGTTTGCGGAATTTGGTACGGTTTATTAACATTTTCGGCTGTTATCTGAAAGTTGTCTAACAATAATATTTGAGTACCGTCAGCAAAAATGTCTATAACTCTGATATAACAAATCTGGTCGGTTTGTACAAAAATATTCATATAATCACCTTCTTTAAAAATCGGATTTTCATTGCCTTTGTTAGTCCAGACATCTATTTTAAATTCATTTGTAATTTGATTTTTGTTCAAATCTTCTAATCTTTGTTCGAACTCTTGTTTATTTTGAATTTCGTAACTGTAATTATTATCAACAAGATATTGTTTTTTTATGTAGGCAGTAGCAGAAGCAAGTGTTTTGTTAGTGTTCGGGTCTTTTAATATAGCGGTAACTTTAATTTTGTCTTGTTCTTCGTAATAAGTACCTGTGATATTGTACATTACATTTTCATCCAAAGAGCGTTTTTGATTTCTTTTTACGGCAATATTAGCCATAGCCGGAAAATCGGCTTCTAACTCATCAGCTAATATATCTGAAAACTGTGATGGTTGAGGTTCATTTGAATTAGACAGCAAAAAATTGCTTAATTTTACTTGCTTCAGACCAACCAATTTGCTGAATTGTGCTACAATTGAATGGCTTAATTGTGAAATATTTTCTGCTATAAAAGCATAATCAGTTTGATTAAGTTGATTAGTCTGAACTTCTGCCGAACTTCTGTTAATGCTCACTTGCTTAGTACCTTCGGGATTTTTTAGAGAAATATTGTCAATATAAAAAACATTGCTGCCGATAGAGTAATTTGCAATCATTACTAAATCAGCTGTTGATGCAGTTCTGTTTTGTGTCGGGACAAAAAACTGTATATTGTCAAAAACCTTAATTCCGGGTTGCGGGCTTGCTTGCATTTTTGTAACAAGCAAAGGAGTAAGCTCGACAGAAATTTGAGTTATTTCGCCTTTGTTGTTTGGAATGGGCAAAACAGCAATACTTATTTCCGATTTAGGTGTTATGTCTTTAATAAGTATGCGGTTATTGTGAATTTTTTGAATAATGTCAATTCCGCAAACATCGGCGATTTGGTTGTAAGTAGTTGATAAATCTTGCGAAAATAAATTACTTACGCATAATATAACAGAGAATAAAACAGCAATTTTTTTCATAATCGTTTTTGTTTCAAAAATAATAAAAAATTTATTTTAATCACAAATTAATATTTTTATAACATTGAAATATGCTAATTTTGGGCTGTTTTTGGGGTAAAAATCATCAAAATAATATATTATAAT
>DYKL01000607.1 GCA_020722645.1 Acetofilamentum sp.
TGCCTCCACCACCGGTGCCTCCACCACCGGTGCTGGTTTCAGGTTCAAAAATTTGCTTCTTGCTGCAGGATATTATAATCAGACCCGCGGCAAGAAAGATTATTCCTAATATCAAAAATATTTTCTTGCTCATCTCTTATCCCTCCTTTTAAGAATTAAATGCGATGCCGAAGTATAAATTCAGCCCGCTTAAATCCAGAGCAGCATCTTTCAGGTTTTTAACTGCTGGATCACTTTTGCCTGCTGTTGTCTCAGCTTCAGTTAATGGATACCATACATGATATGTCTTGCCACTATCTTCAATATCATAAGATTTGAATGTCTCTTCTTTTGTTGTTCCATCAGTTTGTTTTACATCGCCTTTAAATCCTTTAATGCTTGCATATCTGCCAGCAAGTCCACCAACTAATGCGACTTTTTCAGACATTTTATACTCGGCAAAAATTCGCAATCCAACACCTATTCCATTTGCTTTAAAATTAGCAGATTCACTTGTAGTGTTACTCCATGAGGTATAAGATAGATTTGCCATATAAAGTCCAACAGCGAGACCAAGATTGATATTCAATTTTTCACCTGATTTAAGCACATAATAGCCTCCTAAAGAAATTGGCAAACAAGCAAATTTATATTTTTCTTTTGGCAATTTATTTACTTTGAATTCTGATTTTGGCAAATCAAGATAACCAGGAATTATGGCTATCATAAGTTTTTCAGATGGAATTAGCCGTATCTCAAGTTCACCACCAATATCACCAATTATTTGTTCTGTTTCAGTTTTTTGCCCAGAAAGATTAGCGAGATATTTTCCTTTCCCCTTTGTTGCATCATTAAAGTCTGAATTAAGCACATAGTTCCAGGTTCCTAGTGCTGCTATTCCAAACTTCATTTCAGCAGAAACCGATGTTACTAAAATCACAAGCATCGCTGTGATAATATAAACACTTTTACGCATTTTTTATTACCTCCTTTCGTAAAAGAATTTTTAATTTTTTTAAAATAATTGAAATTTTTTATCACCTCCTTTCATTATAAATTTATAACCTCTCCTATCATCTCCTCTTCCTTATTTAAATAATGCAAAACAAGAAATCGTTTTTTGCTGTTTGACATTTTATAATAAATAAATTGTATTAATGACAGTCTAGACAAATGTCCTATATTGCTTTTTAATTTTTGAAAATAGTAATTTTTTTTATAGAAATAATAAGAAGAAATTAGATTGATTAATTGATCGGCAAAAAGTGTACCAAATGAATTATTTTTCTTTATTTTTAAGAATTCTTTGCTATAGAAAGCAAAAATTCTTTCAATGCATTTCATTTTAACATTCATAATTATATATATAATATATTAAAATAAAAAGTCAAGTTTTTTTTGTTTTTTTTGTTTTTTTTTTGTGATTTCAAATACAAAATGTCCTATTTAATTACTAATACAAAATGTCACA
>DYKL01000608.1 GCA_020722645.1 Acetofilamentum sp.
TTATGCCAAAAATGTCAAATTTTACCAACAATTTTTCATAAAAGAGCCAAATTTCAAATGGAAAAGCCGAACAAATTAATGCAAAGATTCAAAAATTGCAATCTGTTGCACATGGGTATAGAAACTTCGATAATTTTAGAATAGCAATACTTTTCTTTAACGGACAACTTGACATATTTTCACACAGTTTGCGGTAGAACCAAAATTTTTCAATATTAGAAAAAAAGTACATTTTTGCAGATAATTTTTTTATGGAATGGTGGATTTATATTTTAGTTGTTGCAATTGGTCTGCTTGCCGGATTTATAAATACAATTGCCGGCAGTGGTTCTCTTTTGACGCTTCCTTTACTCATATTTTTAGGTCTCGACCCGAATACAGCCAACGGAACAAACCGTTTATCTATTTTAATGCAGAGTTTTTCGGCAGTTTCCGGTTTTAAAAAAAATGATGTCTTCAAATTAAGCGAAGGAGTCAGATATGCAATTCCTGCAACAATAGGAGCAACCGGCGGGGCTTTTATTGCCGTTGAAACTAAGCCGGAAGTTCTTAATTACATTATTGCCGGTTTGCTTATGGGTATGCTCATTTTATTGCTTTTTAATCCGAAAAAATGGCTTAAACCAAGTGAGCAAAAAGAAAAAAAGAATAGATATTTTATGTTTTTACTTTTTTTGGCTACAGGAGTTTATGCTGGATTTTTACACGCAAGTGTTGGATTTTTCTGGCTTGCAGCACTTGTGCTTGGAGCCGGTTACGATTTGGTCAAAGCAAATGCTCTTAAAAATTTTATTGTACTGCTTTATATTCCTGTTACTGTGTTGATTTTTGCATTCAATAATCAGATTGACTACGGTTTAGGTCTTCTTCTGGGTGTAGGTTCTGTAATCGGAGCGAGATTAGCTGTTGTAATGTCTGTTAAAAAAGGTGCTCCTTTAATAAGATACTTTTTATTAGTTGCAATTTTGATTTCAGCAATTAAGTTGATATTTTTCTAATCAACAATGTTTTTTACACGACCAACTTGTCCTGATTCGAGCATAACTTTTATCCCGTGATGATGATTTGCTGAATTTGTAAGAATTTTCATAACTATACCGATTGTAAGTTTCCCGCTTTGTTGATATTCTTTTAGTACAATTTCTACTTTTTTGCCTATTTGAATATCTTTTTGTTTCTTCCGTCTTAAATACTTTTTTCCATAATCGTTTTTTGATATCTTTTATAAAACTTAATAATTTGGTATGTTTTGTATTAACTATCTAATATTCAACTTGTTATGTTTAAACAAGCAAAGATTATTAATTAACTGAAAATCAACAACTTACTAATTAGCTAAATGAAAAATTAACAAATTATTGATAAAATTCATTCTTTGTACATTTTTTCTCTTAATCACGGATTTTCACAGAAATAATTATACGTACTATTATTTTTAAAAAGCTCT
>DYKL01000609.1 GCA_020722645.1 Acetofilamentum sp.
TAGTTAATAGTGCATTGTGCATTGTGCATAGTTAATAGTGCATTGTGCATTGTGCATAGTTAATAGTGCATAGTTAATAGTGCATTGTGCATAGTGCATTGTGCATAGTTAATAGTGCATTGTGCATAGTGCATAGTTAATAGTGCATTGTGCATAGTTAATAGTTGATTTACAGACTATGCACTTGCACCGATAGCCCCGCTTGTTGTCCAAGTAGCACTTTGGTTAGTTGAAAAATCGTCGGAAAAAACTGTTGTCTGTCCCCAGCTTACTTGCGCTACAATCATCATCAAAATAAAAGAGATGAGAGCAGTTACTTTTTTCAGGTTAAAATTTGTTTTCATATTATTTCAAAGTTATTTATTTACAATTTTTTACAATTCAATTTAGGCTTACACCTTATTTATATAAGACGGTCAAAAGAACAAAAAATTTGCAAATTAGTTTGTTAATTTTTTGTTATTAAATTATGAGTCCGGTCTAAAAAGTATAAACATTTTAGCATAACAATCATAAGTAGCTGATTATCAATAGTATAATTAATTTTTCAAAAATTAATATAATTTTCTAATAATCAATGCATTAACTTTATAGACCCTTACAGGGCAGGCTTTTCAACTTTATGAACTTTATAGACTAAACTCAATTATTAAATGTTCTGATGTGCCGGTCTTAGTAAATCAAAAATTGTTTTTACAGGGTTAAAGGTTTCTACCGGAACTTCTACAAAAATAGTATTCCAGTCAGCTCCGTTCCAAAGTTAACCGTTAGTGATTGATTTAATTTTCAGTTTATAGTTATTAGTTTTTAGTTAATAGTGTTTAATATTTAGTGATTAAAGTTAATAGTTTACAGATTTGTTTTTAAACTTTCTTTTTCGAGAAGTTCTTTTAAAAAATCGTCATTTGTTAAAAAGACATCAATTTGTTTTTTTGCTTTTAAGCAAGCTCCTAATTGTAAAGCATCTAAAGTTCTTAAACTTGTTGTGTCATATTTTTGAAACAGATTTTTTGAAATTTCAACAATCTGACTATCTGCATAAATCCAGTTAAATTTATCGTAATCGTCCTCAAAACATTCAATTACCTTTACAGCAATTTCTTTTTCAATATCATTTGTACGAACTTTTTTCCAAATCGCCGAAACAAATTCAACCTTAGCTATTTCGAATAAGAATATTTCATCAGCTTTATTAGTAATCGTTTCTACTAATTGTTCACTATCGTGTTCGTTATAATAAAGTTTAACGAGTGTTGATGTATCAAGAAATATTACCATTTTTCGTTACGTCTTTCGTTAATAACTACATTACTTAAAGAACTTTTACAGTTTTTTGTTAATTCTAATGATTTCTTAAACGAAAATTTCAATGATTTGTTAGTTTTTTTTAATCTTTCATGTGTAAATAATTTTGTAAGTCGTTGATTTGTAATTATTTTCATTCTA
>DYKL01000610.1 GCA_020722645.1 Acetofilamentum sp.
GACAGCCGACTCGAAAAAGATACCTGTTTCTTCGGATTTTTTGAATTTATTGACAACAAAGAGTTTTTCAACTTATTTTGGAAAAATTTTACGAAGTACGCAAAAAACAAAGGTGTAAAAAAACTGTTCGGACAGGTAAATGCAACTATTTGGCATCAATACAGGGTTGTGAAAAATTCTTTCGATGAATTTATTTTCCCTTCCGAACCGCTCAGCCAAAAGCACTATTTTGATTTTTTCAACACATTAAATACGGCAAAAGTTATCGAATATCATTCGGCTTATAGAACAAACTTTGATGTTATTTTGCGACACACCGAAAACTCTTATAAAACAGCTATTTCAAACAATATTATTATCGAAAAAATACAAAAATTCGATATTGATTTATTAAAAATTCTGTTTGCTTTTTCTAATAATATTTTTTCCAAAAACTGGGGATTTGTTCCTCTGAATTTTCAAGAATTTGCCGAACTTTATAATAAACAAAAAATTGAAAATTACGTTGGCTCTGTATATCTTGCAAAAAGTGATAAAAAAATATTAGGTTTTGCTTGAACATAGAAACCAACAATTTTTTAATTATGAAAACTATTGCGGTTATTGCTGATTTTCAACAACAAGGAATCGGTAATGCTTTGGTTTATGCAGTTCTTAGCGAGGCGAAAAAATCCGGCAAAAAATATGTTATTTACGCTCTGATTAACAAACAAAATAAAATTCAACATTTTCCGCAAGATGAGGTCAAAATTTTACGTGAATATTGTTCTTTTGAATTTGAAATACATGCAGCGAATTCGGATTTGAAATCCGAATTTAATAATTAGTGTCTGTTAATAAAGTGCCAAGTTCCCTGAAAGGGTCTAAAAGTCTGCTCTGTAAGGGTCTTTTATTGAAAATCAGATGCTAATACTTTATTGCCCCTTACAGGGCAAGCTTTCAACTTTATGAACTTTATTAACTAACTCTAATTAGTTGATTTATAATGTTTTCGGATTACAAATCATTATTGTCCGAAACCTTTTATTAAGAATTTGTCGCTAGCCTACTCATACGCTTTGCGTCATTACGAGGCTTTGCTTCGTTCCTCGCAATGACGTTTTGCGAAGTAATCTTAAACCCGAACCGGTTTTAACTAGTCAGGGTCTGCTTCGCAAAGCCTCGCAGAGACGAAAAGTCTGGACAAAAATGCAAGCAGCAAAACTTGGAGTTATTGTGGCTTTTAATACATAGTTTTAATCGGAATCAACTTTTTTTAATTATTTTAAAATTACAATTATAAAACGTAATGTGTTTAAGTATAACGTTTTATGTTTCGGACAATAATGATTACAAATCCGAAAAAGCATACATGTTTATTTACAAATTATAAAAAAGGTTGGCTCTTTTATGAAAAATTGTTGGTAAAATTTGACATTTTTGGCATAAAGTC
>DYKL01000120.1 GCA_020722645.1 Acetofilamentum sp.
ACGGACTATATTTATATCAGCATCTTAATATTGCGGAATAGAGCGTTGAAAAATTTACGAATTATTGTATTTCATACATCATACATCTTCTTATTCATATCTTTTTTTATAAATTTCCTGCAACATAAACATTTCGTCGCGATAGATTTTAGCATTTGCATAATCGAGATTTTTTGCGGCTTTTTCCATTTCTTTTTTCGCTTTCTCAATAGCTTTACTTATCTGAAATTGACTCATATATTCAAAAACTTTTTCAGCGGCAGTGGTCTCATCACTTGAAGTGTGGTCGTATTTTGAAGTTTGCCCGTGCTTATCTCCGAAAATTTTATCTTTTGACCTGATAATCTGTTGCGGAGTGATGTTGTTCTTAATGTTGTATTCTATCTGTTTAGCTCTTCTGCGGTTTGTTTCATCAATTGTTTTTTGCATAGAGTCCGTAATTTTATCGGCATACATAATAACTCTGCCATTGAGATTTCTTGCCGCCCTTCCTGAAGTTTGCGTCAGTGAACGTTCAGAGCGTAAAAAACCTTCTTTATCGGCATCAAGAATTGCAACTAACGAAACTTCCGGTAAATCAAGACCTTCTCTTAATAAATTAACACCAACAAGAACATCAATAATGCCTTCGTGAAGTTCTTCCATAATATCAACGCGTCTTAAAGCAGTAATATCAGAATGAATATATTGTGTTTTAATGTTCATTTTCAAAAGAAAAGCAGTCAAATCTTCCGCCATTCTTTTAGTTAAAGTTGTAACAAGAATTCTTTGTTTGTTTATTGTAGCTTTTTGAATTTCATTGATTAAATCGTCAATTTGGTTTAAAGTAGGTCTTACTTCTATTGGCGGGTCTAACAAGCCCGTAGGACGCACAACCTGTTCAACAATAACACCGTCTGTTTTTTGCAGTTCATAATTTCCAGGTGTGGCGCTCATATAAACAGCTAATTTTGACATTTTTTCAAATTCGTCAAATTTCAGCGGACGGTTGTCAATAGCGGCGGGCAAACGGAACCCGTATTCAACCAAAGTAGTTTTTCTTGAAAAATCACCACCGTGCATACCTCTTATTTGAGGCAAAGTAACATGACTTTCGTCTATAATGGTTAAAAAATCTTCTGGAAAATAATCTAATAAGCAAAAAGGACGTGAACCGGGTGCCCTGCCGTCAAAATATCTTGAATAATTTTCAATTCCCGGACAATATCCAAGTTCAAGCATCATTTCAATATCATAATTAACTCTGTCTTCTAATCTTTTTGCTTCAAGTTCTTTACCGTTTTCTATAAAAAATCTGACTCTTTTCTGCAAATCTTTTTTTATTTCTACAACAGCATTTTCGAGCTTTGAACGTGTTGTCATAAAAATATTCGCAGGATAAATTCTTACAGACTCATATTGTTGTAAAATTTTATTACTTATTGGGTCAAAAGAAAAAATTTCTTCAATTTCATCATCAAAAAAAACGATTTTATAGGCAGCATCGCCGTAAGATAAGTAAACATCAATACTATCGCCTCTGACTCTGAAATTTCCGTAGTTAAAATTCAAGTCATCACGTGAATACATTGAATCGACCAAATATTTTAAAAATTTCTGACGATTAAAAAAATCGCCGACTTTTATTTCAATAATATTTTCGTGAAAATCCTGAGGATTGCCGATACCGTACAAACAAGAAACTGATGAAACAACAATAACATCTTTTCTGTTTGACAATAAGGAAGTTGTGGCACTTAAGCGGAGTTTTTCAATTTCTTTGTTAATAGCCAAATCTTTTTCGATGTACTTGTCAATAGTCGGTAAATATGCTTCTGGCTGATAATAATCGTAATAAGAAACGAAATATTCGACGGCATTATAAGGGAAAAATGCTTTAAATTCGCCGTACAATTGAGCGGCAAGTGTTTTGTTATGGCTCAAAATCAGAGTAGGACGATTTATGTTTGCAATAACGTTTGCAATGGTGTATGTTTTGCCCGAACCGGTAACACCAAGTAAAACCTGATAAGGCTCGTTTTTAAGTATTCCGTTTGTAAGCTGTTCTATAGCTTCGGGCTGGTCACCGGCAGGTTTAAATTCCGAAACCATATAGAATTTATCCTTTTTAAAGTCTTTGGGCAGATTTTTATTTTCCATCAGCTAATTTCTTTATAATTTTTTCAGAGCCTTTGATTGAATTTTTGAGCCATTGTAACAAAATTTCATTTTTTTCGGTTTCTGTTAATTGCCAGTTAATTTCGGAATTGCGAATTCTTTGTGTCAAATTATGAAGTATAACAGCCACAGAAACAGAAATATTGAAACTTTCGGTGAACCCGTACATTTTAATTTTTACAAATTCATCGGCGTTATTCAGCACAACATCAGAAATACCGGGTAATTCAGAACCAAAAACTAATGCAAATTTACCTTTTTCCGGTTGAAAATCATTCAATTCAACATCATTTTTATGCGGAGTTGTCGCAACAATTCTGTATCCCTGTTCTTTGAGATGTTTTATAGTATTCAAAGTGTTGTTTTGCTCATATTTATATTTGTACAAAGAAAGCCACTTTGACGAACCCAGAGCAACATCAGGATTAACCTCGTATTTATTTTTGTTCTCAATTATGTGAACATCTTGAACTCCGAGTAATTCGCAGGAACGCAGAACAGCGCTTGCATTGTGCGATTGATAAATATCTTCAAGCACAACAGTAAGGTACCTTGTTCTGTCTTGAATTATCTGCTGAAATTTTGAAAATCGTTCAACAGTAATAAAATTCTGTAATATTTCGATTTGTTCTTTTGTGTTCATATTTTTTCAATCTCACTTTTTGGGATTTGTAATCAATAATTCCTGAAACCTCGCATTGACAATTTGTCGTTAGTCTTCTCATCCGCTTTGCGTCATTACCATGCTTTGCTTCGTGCCTCGCAATGACGTTTTGCGAAGTAATCTTAAACCCGAACCGGTTTTAACGAGTCAGCTACTTCGTGACTACCTATGACAACTTTTTTAAATAGTTGGTTATTAGTTAGTTGCATGTTTAAGTCATGAGCAGTTACAAATTTACACAAACTTCGTCGCAATGACATTGTTGAATTGTTGCATTCGTCATTAATATATTGCCCCGCTGGGGCAAAAGGTTTTGGTTTATTTTTTCTTACAAATATTAAGCTCCGCTGGGGCATTTTTTTATAACTAAAATCAAAATTCATTGCTTCATTTGCTTCGTACCTTGCTATGACGCTTTGCTACGCAATCTCGGACCCAAACCGGTTCTTCGTAGGGTCTGCTTCTTGCTTCGTGCCTCGCAATGACGTTTGCCTCGCAGAGACGAAAAGTTTGGAGAAAAATGCAAGCAGCAAAACTTGGAGTTATTGTAGCTTTTAATACATAGTTTTAATCGAAATCAACTTTTTTAATTATTTTAAATTACAATTATAAAACGTAATGTGTTTAAATATAACGTTTTATGTTTCGGACAATAGTAATTTGTAATCCGAAAACATTACATATCAATTAGTTATTCGAATTTAAAGTCAATATTTTACTGACAGGTGTAGATTTTTTCAGGACAGGCACCTGCCAGAGGCAAATTATTGACTTTAAGAACTTTATAAACTTGGCACATTATTAACACAATAGTTCGGCATATTTCATAGTAATTTGTTAATATTCAGCGAATTGTGTTTTATGCGAGTAATAAATTGGTAAATAATTGAAAATCAATAATTTGCTTCCTTCGTTATCACTCAGGATGACGCTAATTGAAAAATTAACGAATTATTGTTAACAGACACTAATTATTTTAAAATTTAAAACTTAAACCTGCAAGTGCCCAGTATGGCGAACCGACTGCTGTTTCTATTTTTAAACCAATATTATCAGTAAAAAATATATCGCCTCCCAAATATACCTGATACGAAAAAAAAGATTTAAAAAATTTAATGTCGCTCGGAACAATTTCATTTACAATGTTATCAGAAACAAAAGAGGGTAAAATATGCGATAAATAATTATACAATTCATCGAATGTAACGTTTCCGAACCAGAAAGTCCGTCCAAATCTGCCACCGAGATATATATCAAAATTTTGTTGGTTTGCAAAATAGAAATTTCCGAAAATTGAAGCATTCAATCGGTTGATGTTCATTTTTAAAGCACTTGAATGACTATTAAGAGGCAACAAATCAAAATTAAAAAACTGATAAGAAACGCTGCCACCAAAACCAATTTTGTCTTCGAGCATATATGTATAAGAAATAACAGGAACAGGTGAAGCAAAAGCATCATTTACAAGACTTCCCTGCACCCACATATTTGTGTTTAAACCTATAAAACTTGAACCTATGTTAATAGCAGGTCTGTGTTTTAAATCATTTGTTTGTGCATTAATTTTAACTATTGAAAAAATTAAAATAAACAATAAAATTATTTTTTTCATTTTATTTTTTTTAAAAATACAAAAATACTAATCTGCAAGATAATTGCATAAAGAAATTGCCAATAGTTCGCCGACTTTTCTTAATTCTTTGATTGTCAAGTCGTTACCATTATGGTTTGTAGTCCAATCGCATTCAACAGTTGTTGAAAAATCAATAACTTTAATGTTGGGATAAATAAAACCACCGCTAAAAGCATCAGAGTAATTAGCTTGCATTTGCCCTTCAATTTCATCAAGTTCGTATCCGGCATTTTTTTCGAAAAAATTAAAATAATTTCTTAAATTTTTATATTCAGTTTGATCCTTGTCGTATTCACTAAACAGTCCAAAACGAGGCTGGGTAGTTCCGGGATAAGTTGAATGAAAATCCAGAAATATTCTGTAGTTATATCTATTGTTTGTCTGAATAATCGAATCCTGAATAGCTTTAATTGCAATCCAGTGAGGGTTTTCACTCCAATCTCTGTTGAAATCAATGGGTTTTTGCATTCTTCCGCTTGCACCAATGAAAACATTGTCAACATCAGCCATTGGTACGATAAAAATAATGGTTTTTTCTCTTAGTTTAGAGGCATTTTTATCGTCAGAAATCAAAAAATTTATAAAACCTTCCAATGTATAATTAAGAGTTGTTTCAAAAGCGTGTAATCTTCCTGTTATCCAGACCATATCAACCGGATTGTGTTTTTTATCGGAAATAGTAATCATCGGAATTTTTCTGCCGCCTTCGCTTATAGCAATAGTTGCTGTATCAACATAAGGATTAAAAGCAATGCTATCAACAAATTCAAGTATATCAGAGTAAGTGTATGGATAACCGGCAGCAAAATAAACTGTATCCTGTACAAACTTTTCGCTAACTTTTTTTGATTGATTTTCGTAAAACGTTGCATTTAGTCTGAGCCATTTTTTTTTATCATAACTATAAACAGGATTTTGCGGAGCGACAACAGAACCTGTATAAATATAAGAAATTGTAAGAATTTTTGTTGTATCGTAACCGGTAATTCCAAAATAAAACCAACATCTGGTAGTATTTGTTTCGTTAATTAAAGAAGGTTTAATTGTAAGAATATTTAATGCTGAATCAACAGAAACAAGCTCAACATTCCCGTTTTCAAAATCAGAAAAAACAGAAATCTGAGAAATAACCTCATTTTTGAGAAAAAATGAAACTATAATAAAGAGAAATATTTTTGAGTTCATAAAGTTTGTAAAGTTCATAAAGTTCATAAAGTTTGCTTGGAAATTATTTAAAAGCTTGCCCTGAAATGGTCTAAAGATTATAAATCATTTGACTTATTGGTTTACAAAACGAATTTAATTAAATAAATAATGCAACTTTTGTGAAATTTTAAAAGTTCTTTACATTTGACGCACAATTATTTATTTGGTCTTGTTTTAAAACCGTTGAAATTTCAGGTGTGGATACCTGAAATATCTGTAATACAAGCTTTTGTCGGTGCCCCACCGACAAAATCAACAGGTTTAAACCAATACCATTTATTTTAGACGTAACGATTGATTTATCGGTTTTAAAGTATTGATTAAGAGTGTTTTATTGATATATGTAAATATTGACATTTATTGTTTTTTAACAAACAATTTTTTATTAAACGTTTTATTTTTGCAAAATAATTAAAAAAATACAGAAATGAAGAAAACATTAACAATTTTTTTCTTATTACTCATAACCACAGTTGGATTTAATTTATCCGCACAAATTAAAGAACATACAAGATGGGATTATAGCGTTGAAAAAATTAACGAAAATGAAGTTTATCTTGTTTTTAATGTAACGATTGATAACGGTTGGCATTTATATTCACCAAACAATCCTCCCGGTGGTGCATTACCTCTTGTCATAACATATAATCAATCACCATATTACGAAACTGTAGGTAAAATAATTGAAATACCACAGCCAAAGGTTGTTTATGATGATATTTTTGCAAAAGACGAATATTTTTTTGAAAATAATGCTACTTTCAAACAAAAAATAAAGATTTTATCAGAAGAAAATTTTCAAATTACAGGTGAATTAGACGGACAAATTTGTTTGGAAGACGGTAGCTGTATTAACTTTTTAAAAGATTTCAGTTTTGACGTTGCGGGTGTAAAACAACAACAAATAATAGTTCCCGAAAATAATACCAATAATAATTCTAATTCTAATTCTAACGAAGAAAATAATAACACTGAAAATAACGAAATACAACCGGAAGACTCTACCATTGCAACACAAGATACCATAACAAAAATTGAAATTACAGACACAACTTTTTCAAAAGTAATAAGTTACGAACCAATAGGAACAACACCTATTTTGGTTACCAATAATAATTTTGAAGGTACAGAATCGCATAGAACAATGTTTTGGTTTTTTATAATTTCTTTTTTACTCGGATTGGCGGCATTGCTCACCCCTTGTGTATTTCCGATGATTCCGATGACTATATCATTTTTTATAAAAGGGAAAGACTCCAAAAAAGGTAAATGGAATGCCATTTTATATGGAATAAATATAATGGTTATCTACACATTGCCGATAGCTGTAATAATAATAATTGCACAGTTATTTGGCTCTGCCGACTCAATTTCAGGCGATTTTGCAAACTTTTTAAGCACACATTGGATTCCAAACGTATTGTTTTTTATAATATTTATGATTTTTGCAGCATCATTTTTCGGAGCATTTGAAATTACAATGCCACACTGGATGGTAAATAAAACAAGTCAAAAAAGCAGTATGGGCGGATTCTGGGGTATTTTCTTTATGGCATTTACATTGGTTTTAGTTTCATTTTCCTGCACAGGTCCAATTGTAGGTGCTGTATTGGTAGAATCTACACAGGGTGGATTAATTTTAAAACCGCTTGTTGGTATGCTTGGATTTTCATTGGGTGTTGCATTACCTTTTACTCTTTTTGCAATATTTCCGGCTTGGCTGAATAAATTGCCAAAATCAGGCGGTTGGCTCAATTCTGTTAAAGTAGTATTAGGATTTATTGAATTAGCACTTGGTTTGAAGTTTTTAAGCATAGCAGACCAAACATATCACTGGGGAATTCTAAATCGTGAGGTATATCTTGCTCTGTGGATTGTAATTTTCGCTTTAATGGGATTTTATCTGCTCGGAAAACTTAAATTTTCGCACGATTCAGATTTCAAGCACATCGGAGTGCCAAGAATTATGCTTTCGATAGTTGTTTTTGCATTTGTGATGTATATGATTCCCGGAATGTTTGGTGCTCCTTTGAAAGAATTATCAGGGTATTTACCACCTAAATCAACGCAGGATTTTGATATAGAAAGGCTTGCAACAGGAAAATTAAACTCAAATCTCTGTGAAAAACCTTTTTACGGCGATGAATTACATTTACCACACGGATTACACGGTTATTTTGATGTTTATCAGGCTTTGAACTGTTCAAAAGAAAAGGGGAAACCGATTTTTGTTGATTTTACGGGACACGGTTGTGTAAACTGCAGAAAAATGGAGGAATTTGTCTTTGCCGACCAAAGAGTCTTAAAAATTTTGAATGAAGATTATATTATTTTATCACTTTTTGTTGATGATAAAAAAATTCAGATTCCAAAAGAAAGATGGTTTAAATCAGTAGCAGACGGAAAAATTAAAAAAGAACTGGGTAAACAAAATGCTGATATACAGATTGTTAATTTCAATATAAATTCTCAACCTTTATATGCTTTAATTGATTATAAAGGAAATGTTTTAACTCCGACAAGAGAATTTGATACTGACATACAAGCCTTTATTGAATTTTTGGAAGAAGGAAAAAAACAGTTTAAGCTTCTTCATCCTGTTAAGTAGTAGTGTTTTATAAAGCGTGCACTGTAAGAGTCAAAAACTTTAAAAGTTGGAAACAAAAAAAATATAAACTGAAAGAGATTTTCTAAAATTTATAGTTTAAAAAATTATAAAACATTAATAACCCGAATAAAAAATCGGGTTATTTTATTTAAAAGCATTCCAAACCGTCTCATCAGGAGTTGGAGCTGTAATTGAGATACTTTCTTTTTTTACAGGATGAAAAAATTCAATTTTGTAGGAGTGTAAATGAATACTCCCATCAGGATTTGTTCTTTTTGCACCATATTTAATGTCTCCTTTAATATGACAACCAATTTCGGACAATTGTGCCCTTATCTGATGATGTCTTCCGGTATGTAGTTCAATTTCCAATAAAAAGTATCTTTGGGAAGAACCAATTAGTGTGTAAGTCAAAGCTGCATATTTGCTGTTTTTAACTCCTTTTGAATATGCTTTAGACTTATTTGTTCTTTCATCTTTAACAAGATAATGTTCAAGTTTAGCTGAATTTTGAAAAGGTTTTTGTTCAACAACTGCCAGATAAGTTTTTTTTATCTGTTTTTGTCTGAACATTTCATTAAGTCTTTCAATGGCTTTGCTTGTTTTTGCAAGTAGAACAATCCCGCTCGTAGGACGGTCAAGTCGGTGTGGTAAACCAAGATAAACATTTCCGGGTTTATTGTATTTAATTTTTAAGTATTCTTTAAGCTCATCAATTAAACAAATGTCTCCGGTTTTATCACCCTGAACCAGAACACCGGCAGGTTTATTTATAATGATTAAGTGATTATCTTCGTATAAAATGTCCATTAATCGAAAGTTTCCGCAAAAATATAAAAATCTTACAAAAATGACACTCTGATAAACAGAAAGTTATCAAATAAGGGAAAAAAAATTCAATAAATTTTTGTGAGATAAAAAAAACTTTATTATTTTTGCAACGCTTTTTAAAAAGGCCCGGTCGTCTAACGGTTAGGACGTCAGATTTTCATTCTGGTAATCGGGGTTCGATTCCCCGTCGGGCTGCAAAAAAAAATCTCTGATTTATAAAAATCAGAGATTTTTTTTGTTATACCTTAAATCCGCAAGTCTTTTCGTAATTGGTTGCAGGTGAAAACACCTGCAACA
>DYKL01000611.1 GCA_020722645.1 Acetofilamentum sp.
TTCGATACGGATTAAATGTCTGAATTTCGGACCAGGTCCTTCCATAATCATGTGATGAATAATATTTTCCATTTAGTCTTTTTTCTTTTATATTTCTACCAAACAATTCTTTACAAGTTGTATTCACACTTGTGAGCAACAAAAGACTAAATAGCAGAACTATTGAAACCAATATTATTTTTTGAATTTTTTTCATGTTCTTCACCTTTAATTATCATCTTCACATGAATCTTCACAATCTGAGACTTCCTTATCAAAACCATCAGGACAAGAAGTTAATGGAAGTTTTGGAATTTGAGAACAATCAACCAAAGGATATTGAAGTCTTTCTTCTGTTCGCTCAACTTGACCTGTTTGTGAATTGTAACAGTATTTCAGCTGTAGTCCACAGCAGTAAAGGTCTGTGCAGGTTATAGGTGATAAATGTGCATAAGTATTCATCCCGTCTTTTGTTGTATAGTAGCACCAAGCTGAACAGGAACCGTTCCACCATTGATACTTTACATGATAACCTGTTCCGCATTCAACAAGATCCTTCATTTCTTGTGATGCATTAGAATACCAAAAGACAAATTTATCAAGTGTAATCTGTTTGATTATATAAGTATGTAGCATTCTGCATCTTCTTGTACTTAAGTCACCATCAATTCTTATGAAACTCAAAATTGCATCGCATTGCTGACAAGGATGAAGGAAATGAATTTTGCAAATTTTTATTTGTATTGTATGAGGAGTGTTTGCTTGGCATTCTCTCCAGCAATATTCTACAGTCAATGTACAATTTGGAAATTCTGGCACAACTACCTCATCTTGGGCATAAATCCATGCACCTGGTGTTGAACATGAATCGTTATTGTAACAGGGCTTTTCACAACAGCGTGGGTCATCGGCTGACAGTATGTAACCACTTGAAAGAGTAAAAGCAAGAAATAAAATAAATATCGTTTTCATTTTTTTTCTCCAAAAAATTAGCAATTAGAAAATTTAAGTTTGACAAATATTTGATTAATAACCGCTAATTCCTTATATTTGTAATTGAAATTAGCGTAAGCTCGTTTAACGGGGCTGATGGTTTAATAACGTTGGTTGGCGATATTAATAAGAACATCAGCCCCTATTTTTAATGAACTTATTCATTCCTGTCTCCCAATATTTTTATTAAACTTTTTTTTTAAAGTCTAAACCAATAGACTTATTGAATACACTGTAACAAATATACAAAAAAATATTATAAAATGCAAGAAAAAAAATCGTTTTTTTTCGCCAACTCATTGCAATATAAAGGGTTATATTGTTTATAGTTACTTGAAAATGTAAAATAATAATATGGCATACAAATTTATAATTACTTTATTTGTTTTTCTCACATTTTCACAAACTTTAGCATCTGCCCGCCGACACGCACAAAATACACACCCGCCGCCA
>DYKL01000612.1 GCA_020722645.1 Acetofilamentum sp.
TTCGCCGGCTTTACAAAGTAATGGAACTATTTTTTGAGCAACAGGCCAGTTATAATCTTGTATCCATTCAAAAAGTTCATAAAGAATCGGTTTGTAAAAAGGATATCCAATTTTTGCAAGTTCTTCTATTTTTAATGTATCACTTTTGTGAATCGGCAAATATTCTTCGGGTTTAATCATTTTATAAAATTATTTTTATGCTGCTTTATTTACAGGTATTTTTTTGATTACATTTTTTGATTTGTAATGTTTTTTTGCATACATTAAATATACAACTATCAATGTGTTGAATACATAGTTTATGTATAGAGGGAAATGCGTTGTGTTTAATTTTAAATCATCAATAATCAGGTATATAAAAGTAAAAATTTCGCCAAAAAACCATAATAACAAAAATAACCACGATAAATCGTCAGCTTTTTTTGTTTTAAAAGTTTTAACTGCTTGCGGCAAAGCGCATATTGCAAATAAAGCAGCTCCTATCCAACCAATAACTTCGTTTATCATAAAAATTTTTTAAAATTACGGCGGCAAATATAGTATTTTCATTTGTTGTAAAAATGTTTAATAAATATTTAAGGTATTGTTACGAAATAACAAATTTAATAATCTATGTGAACTATTTGTCTATGTATTTATTAAAAATATCAATTAAACAAAAGACAAGTTTGTATCTGTTGAAGTTTTATTAATTTTGCAAAAATCAATTGAAATGATTTAATGCGAAATGAATTTTACATATCTTTTGAAGTTCAGCAAGAGCAAATTGATTATGCGAAAAAATTAGTTGAATATTCTTTGAAACATCATCCGGTAAGCAATATTTGGGATAAAAAGAAAAAAGATAAAACAGAGATACTTCGCATAACCGGTACACTTGGCGAAATTGTTTTTGCAGATGCTTATAGTCTTCCTCGTCCTTATCGTTCTTTTGGTGCTATTGACGGTCAGGATTTCGGTCAGGATTTTCAACTGAAAACCAAATCCGGCACATTAAACATTGACGTAAAAACAATGCACCGCAAAGGAAATATTTTTTACAAAAACTATGTTCTGAACATTCCTGCCAGAAATATAAACAGAGACGACAGTAAAACAGATTATTATTATTGCATTAGCCTTCACAATATTAGAACAAAAACAATAGCCTCAATTCTTGGTTATGTTGCAAAAAAAGAAATAATTGACGGTAAAATAGGAATACTATACAAGGAAGGGACAAAACGTATTAGGGCAGATGAATCTTTTTTTACTTTTTATGAAGATACTTATGAGGTATTTTTTGAAGATATTTCAAGACCTTTTTTAACAAAAAAAATACAAAATTATTTGGGATTTAAGAAAATGTATCTAAAATAGAAATAAATAAGTTGGCTCTTTTATGAAAAATTGTTGGTAAAATTTGACATTTTTGGCATAAAG
>DYKL01000613.1 GCA_020722645.1 Acetofilamentum sp.
GTGTTTTCACCTGCAACCACTTACGAAAAGACTTGCGGATTTAAGGTATTACTTTTTAAAATATAATTATCCTATCTTAATATTGCGGAAAAGGACATTATTTTATTCCAAACAGCAATCAAATTTTTTATACTGTTAATTCGTATTTGAAAATTCGAATTCAATAATTAATTGATTCATAGTGTTTTCAGATTACAATTCATTATTGCCCGAAACAAAGTTAGTTATCATATCAAATCTTTATAAGAAGTTTGATTACTAAGACAAATTGTCTTTTGCGAGATATTCTGTGTTTTTTTTTCACTCAAACAGTCATAGTGGAAATATCTCGCTTGAACTTGTCCTGTAAGGATCTTAGCATTTACAAAGTGCAATTAATTGTACATTGTTCTTAATTGAACATCAAACTGTTAATGCAAGCAAGTTGCTTCCGGAATGACTTTTAGATATTGATTGCCAGCATGTTAAGACAGGTATTTGCTTCCGGCAGGACTATTATACGTGGTATTTACCCACTCTTAGTCATATTGGAAATATCGGTCCCCTGTTCCCGCAAGTCTTTTGACTTGTGGTAATAAAATGAATAAGACTTTTGTCTTATATCTCTCTGCTTGTTTGAGGTGTTTTCACCTGAAACTAAAATAGAAAAAAATACTTGTCAAGCGTGGACGCTTGTCACATAACAGTTTAAAAAGACGAAGCAAAAATAATTGTCAATTATTCATTGTACAATTGTCAATTATTTTGTATCTTTGTAGATCATTTAATTAAAGCAATTATGAAAACAGAAATAGTAATAGAAAAATTTCAAAAATTACCTGCAAGTCTGCAACTACAGGTAAATGATTATATTGATTTTTTAATTGTCAGATATTCTGATTTAGCTGCAATTACTAACCAAGAAGAAGAACAAGAAGAAGAATTTGAACTCACAGATAAAATTAAAAATCTATTAGACCAAAGAATAACTCTTCACGAAGTAAATCCTGACAAAGTAAAACCTTGGAAAGAGGTTTTAACAAATATTGCAAAAAAATATAATTATGAGCTATAATCTTTTTGTAACCCAAGAAGCAGAATTAGACATCGTTGAGATTTCACAATGGTATGAACAGCAAAAACAAGGATTGAGCAAAGAATTTCTTTTGTCAATAAAAGAAGTATTTGAACTTTTAATAAAAAATCCGTTTATTTTTGTAAAAGTTTACAAAGAAATTCATAGAGCATTAACAAAAAAATTTCCGTATCAACTTTTTTATAAAATAGATAATAATAAAAAAATACGTTACAATTTTTGCGGTAATACACCGAAGTAGAGATGTTAAAAACTGGAAAAAAAGAATATAACCACTGTTCCCCCCTCTTTCCGCAAGTCTTTCGACTTGTGGAAATAAAATGAACAAGACTTTTGTCTTATATCT
>DYKL01000614.1 GCA_020722645.1 Acetofilamentum sp.
TTATGAAAATTTAATTGATCTTCCAATGGGGCATTCTTGCATGCTCGCTCCACTCAGAATTAATGATGAAACACTTGGACTAATGACTCTGGATCATAGTCAATGTGATATGTTTACTCCGCAAAGAGTTAATATGGCGAACTCTCTCACAAAATTAATTACTCTTGCACTTGCACAAGCAATGGTAAACGATTCTCTTCTAAATGAAAAAGAAACTTTGATTTATGAAAGAACTGCTTTACTTGGTGATATTTCTTCAATAGTAGAAGGACTTGTTGGTAATTCAATGATCTGGTTGCAAGTGATTGAAAAAATAAAATTAGTTGCACCAACAGAATCACATGTTATGATTTTGGGAGAAACAGGAACAGGAAAAGAACAAGTTGCAAAAGCTATTTATTCTTTATCAAAAAGATCAACAAAACCTTTTATTACTTTGAATTGTTCTGCACTTAATTATAACCTTGCTGAAAGCGAGTTATTCGGACATGAAAAAGGAGCATTTACCGGCGCAGTTTCATCACGACGGGGAAGATTTGAATTAGCTGATGGCGGAACTCTTTTTCTTGACGAGATTGGTGATTTGCCAATTGATATTCAACCAAAATTATTACGCGCTATTCAGGAAGGTACATTCGAACGTTTAGGCAGCGAAAAAACTTTGAAAGCAGATGTTAGGATTATCTGCGCAACAAATGTTGATCTTGAAAAAAAAGTAAAAGAAGGAAAATTTCGTGAAGATTTGTTTTACCGTTTAAATGTTTTCCCAATAAATCTTCCGCCGTTAAGGGAAAGAAAAGAAGATATTTATCTTTTATCAAATCACTTTCTTGAAAAACTTTCAAAAAAGTTCACTGATAAGAAATTAGTTCTTTCAAACGAGGCAATAAAAATCTTAAGAGGAAACCCCTGGCCTGGTAATGTAAGGGAACTTCAAAACACTCTCGAAAGAGCTGCAATTTTAAGTAAAGACGGAACTATTAAACCGTCTCATCTTATCTTTGAAAAAAACCCAAAGTCTGACAATAACTGTGAAGATAAAGAGAAGACAGTTCAGTCTTTTGATGAAGAAATAAAAAAAATAATAAAAAAGGCTCTCGATTTAACGAATGGAAAAATTTATGGTAATGATGGAGCTGCCGCTCTCCTTAAAATGAAGCCAACTACTTTACAAAGTAAAATGAAAAAATTAAAAATAAAGTTTTAGACCTACATATTATAAACTGGGCTTGAATGTTTGTTAAAAGTTTCATTCAAGCCCTTAAATAATATTTGGCTTTTTACAGCAGCAAATTTCTAAAGACAAATTTTAGTCAACTCTTTTGCTTTAATTATCCGAAATTAATGTTCAATCTTTATTGATATTCCACCATAAAACATTCTACCGTAAACGGGGGCATACATAAAAGCAGCATCGTC
>DYKL01000615.1 GCA_020722645.1 Acetofilamentum sp.
TTAGTTTTATTATTTATATTGATTCTGCCAACAAAAAAATCAGTTATAATTTTAAAAAGTTAGATATTTAAAAGTTTTTTTTAATGTAAGATTCAAAACGGTGTTTATGTACCTTGATAAATAAAACTTTATTCTGACCTTTGTATTTATGCACGTTTGGTTATGTCAAAGAGTTAAGATACAGAGAAAGACGTTCAAAAACTAAGGTGCTTTGTTGGAATTGCAAAAGATGTAAGGAACAGATTAAGCTCAAAATATTATTCAATATCTAATTACAAAAAACATACTGATGTTATTTATGCAAAAACCCAATTTGACGGCATCTATCAAACAATTTTTGATGAAGATAAATATTTTCATCTGCCAAATGTTGTAGAAAGATTTGCTTATTCAATAATAGATTTTGTAACCGCTGTTTTCTTAGATTCTGATTTAGTGAAAGGTACAGAATATTTTTTTAATATGAGTGCTACTTTCCCCGATTGTAGAAATACTCACATTTGCGATTATTATTCTTAAAAAATTAAAGATTGCTAAAATGAAAAAAATAATCTCTTTGCTTATACTTCTATTGTACGTTGTTTTTACTTTTGCTCAATTTAAAGCAGATGACACAAAAAACATAAATTATACATCACAATTAAATACTGACGGTAATTTTTATTTCAAAATAGAAAAAGATGATACAACATATACAATCATAACAAACTTTACATATAGTTTTGATTATATTTGTGATGAATATTTTGTAATAAGTGAAAGCTGCGGTACAAGCTGTCAAGAACAAACAGTTGTTATTTTAATTCCGGTTGTTGAGTATAGACATTATGATTATCCTTATTACTGTAATTACAAAGAACATTATTTCATCAAACGAAATCAAGACAGAAATAGCATTCAGGCTGTAGATTTTTTAACAGGGAAAATATTTTGGAGCAGAACACTAACCAATAAAAATAATACCTTACAAGTCGAATCTTTGACGGTAGATGTTAGAGAAAACACAATATGTATTACCTTTGCCGATGTTGGTATTTTTCTCAATCCTGACAACTTAATTGAACCCTACGAACCAAACAAAACTTACACATTTAAACTACCATTTGAATAAAATTTTTTCTATAAAAAAAATGATACTGACTTAGACAATTTTTTTACAGCTACAAAAATAATTGAACATGAACAAATTACCTAAATATATATTTTCAGTAGCAACTATAAGCCCTTTATTATATCTGCTTTCTTTTTATTCGTTTATTTTGCATTTTTACTTCAAAATTGGCTCGTTTCCTTCTATCCATGGAATTATTTCAAGAGATGCTCCCGATTATGATTTCTTTTATGTTCTAATAAATCTGTCTTTTGATTTTATGGCAATTTCTTTTGTCTATTTTTTGACAGCTTTAATTATTT
>DYKL01000121.1 GCA_020722645.1 Acetofilamentum sp.
AATTAGTTAATTAGTTAATTAGTCAATTAGTTAATTAGTCAATTAGTTAATTAGTTAATTAGTCAATTAGTTAATTAGTTAATTAGTCAATTAGTTAATTAGTCAATTAGTTAATTATCACATTTGCTAATTATCACATTAACACATTTGCTAATTATCACATTAACACATTTGCTAATTAACACATTATCACATTTGCTAATTAACACATTATCACATTTGCTAATTAACACATTTGCTAATTAACACATTATCACATTTGCTAATTAACACATTATCAAATTATCACATATTAATAAAAGGTATGAAAAAAATTTATTTATTAGTTTTTATTCTGTTGTTTTCATTTTCTGTTTTTTCGCAAAATGTAACAATCAGTGGTTATGTTCAGGACATAAACAGCGCCGAAAGGCTCATTGGTGCTAATGTTTTTGATGCCGATAACCTTAAATACGGTACAAGTACTAATTCTTATGGCTTTTACAGTTTAACACTTCCAAAAGGTAAGGTTAAATTAACGGCTTCTTATTTCACTTATGGCTTCTGGCAAGAAGAAATTGTAGTTTCAAAAGATACAGTAATCAACATTGAAATTTCAAGTGATGTAAACATCGAAGAAGTTGTTGTTCAGGCTCAGAATAATCAGATAGAAAGCTCACAAATGAGCCGTATTGATATTCCTTTGGCTACTGTAAAAGTTCTTCCTTCTTTGTTTGGTGAAACTGACGTTCTAAAAGCTATTCAGCTTATGCCCGGAGTTTCAAGCGGTAACGAAGGTACAAGCGGAATTTATGTGCGTGGCGGCGGACCCGACCAGAATATTATCCTGCTTGATGGTGTTCCGGTTTACAATGTTAATCACTTATTCGGCTTTTTTTCTGTTTTCAGTGCCGATGCCATTAGCAACGTAACTCTATACAAAGGTGGCTTTCCGGCTCGATATGGAGGCAGATTGTCTTCGGTGTTGGACATTAACCTCAAAGAAGGAAATATGCGTAAATATACAGGTTCTGTTTCTGTTGGAATTATTGCCTCAAAATTTACCGTTGAAGGTCCTATTGTCAAAGATAAAACCTCTTTTATTATATCTGCCAGAAGAACATACATTGATGTGCTTGCGGCTCCGATTATCAAATTAGCTTCTATGAAACAAGATAATATGAATGTTGCCGGAGGTTATTATTTTTACGATGTCATTTCTAAAATTAATCACAAATTATCACAAGACGACAGAATCTTTTTTAGCATATATGCCGGTAAAGACAAGGCTTATGTAAATATGACCGAAGAATATGAAAAAAATGTCTGGAAATCTAAAATGAAATTAGGGTGGGGGAATATTATTTCTGCTCTCAGATGGAATCACGTTTTTACACCAAGACTTTTTGGTAATTTGACTCTGACTTACAGCCGCTTCAATTTTATGACTGATATATATATGGAAGAAGAATATTATGACGATGATGATATTAAACATATTTCGGAAATAGGAATGCGCTACAATTCAGGAATTGATGATATATCAGCTAAAATTGATTTTGATTTTAATCCTAACATTAATCACAAAATTAAATATGGTGCAATTTGGACTTTTCATATATTCAATCCGGGTGCCAATTATTTAAAATGGAAAACAGATAATTTTGATATTGACACAGTTATCAGTAAAAATATTTTATACGGACGTGAATATGCTGCATATTTTGAAGATGATTTTAAAATTGGAAGTATATTGAAAATTAATTTAGGTGGACGTTTTTCAGCTTTTCACGTTAGAGATACTTTATTTTATTCGCCTGAACCAAGGGTTGCCGTAAGAATTATGTTTACTGAAAAATGGTCTGTTAAAGCTTCCTACGCCCAAATGAAACAATATATTCATTTTTTGACAAACAATACTCTCGGAATGCCCACAGATTTGTGGATGCCTGCTACTGATTTGGTTATTCCGCAAAAATCAATTCAGTATGCTGTCGGGACTTCAATTGGTATTACCGATAAAATTAATCTTACTGTCGAAGCATTTTATAAAGATATGTACAATCTTGTTGAGCTTAAAGAAGGTGAGTCTGTCTTTGGTATTTTCGAATCTGCTGAATCTTCCGGTAGTAACTGGGAGAAAAAAGTTGAACAGGGAAAAGGATATTCGCAAGGCATTGAAGTATTATTGGAAAAGAAAACAGGAAAATTTAATGGTTGGATTGGATATACTTTAGCTTTTTCTAACAGACAGTTTGAAAATATTTCATTTGGCGAGGTATTCCCATACAGATATGATAGAAGACACGATATTAGCGTTGTTGCAACTTATAAATTTAATGATAATCTGAATGTCGCTCTTACTTGGGTTTTTGCTACCGGAAATCCTGTAACTTTATCTCAAATTGTTTATAAACCTTATACCAGCAGTTTTGGATATGATACATATTACGACTGGGAAAGGATACAGTATTTTGAAAAAAGAAACAACTATCGTTTGCCTTCTTATCATCGTTTGGATATTGGTTTAAACTGGTCAAAAGAAGTAAAATTGGGAAACAGAACTTGGAGTTTCGGTGCCTATAATGCTTACAATCATCTAAATCCTTTTTTTGTCGATTTTCAAAGATACACCGATTCTGAAATTCCTACATTAAGGGTTTACAGTCTTTTCCCGATTATTCCTTCAATTAGTTACAGATTAGATTTCTAAAATTATTAAAATTTATTGAAATGAAAAAAATATATGTTTTTTTATTAATAATTTTTGCTTCGATTTTCTTTTTTAATTCTTGTTATAAAGATATTGAAATAAACATCGAAGAAAGCGAACGCAGAATAGTTATGAATGCAATGTTTTTTAACGACAGTACTGTAAAAGTAAGTTTGACAAAAACTGTTGGTTTAAATTATAGTTATAACAAAATATTGCCAAGAGTTGAAAATGCTACTGTTAAATTATACGAAAATGATGTCTTTGTCGAAAATTTAACTTATACAGAGAATGGAATTTACGTAACAAACATCCTTGTTGAAAAAAATAAAAGATATAAAATTATAGCAGAAGTCGATGATAAAATTGTTACAGGTGAAGCCATTATTCCCGAAGATAATAGTTTTGAAAAAATTAAATTAATTCAGACAAATGAATATCAGGAAAATATAGTAGAATTTACAATACCTGATGTAAAAGATATAGAAAATTTCTATGTAATTGATGCTTATTTTTATGATACTTTGTATTACTGGAATGAAGACTATACTCAAATTGACAGTTTAGGGCTATATAAAAACTATGCTAATATACATTTTGATGATCAATTTTCAGTGAGTGAAATGGATTATATCTTTTTTAATCCTTATATTAATTCAGGAATAATTTTTAATGATCATTTTTTTGACGGACAAAAATACGTTCAAAATATAAATGTTTCTGCTTTTAAATGGTCTGAAAGCCCAAATCCTCTGCAAGATTCTTTTTATGTTTATTTTAGATTGTTTTCTGTAAACGAAGACTTCTATAATTATATTATCTCTTACGGTGAATATCAGTATTCTATCGATAATCCTTTTGTTGAGCCTGTAAACGTTTATTCTAACATTGAAGGAGGTATAGGCATTTTGGGTGGTTTTTCATTTACAGTGGATTCTGTTAAAGTGCCATTTAGCACATACGTTTGGGAATATTAAAATAAATGCAATAATCAGTTGTCAAACAATTAATAAGCGTCTGACAACTGAACATTCATATTCCAATGCCATGATGAAATTACGATATTGAAAATTTAAAAAATCATTGATCAGTCCGGTCTAAAAAGCCTGTTTTTTTTAGTTAAACAATTTATGTACTTGATTATCAGTGTTTTTATAAAATGTTTTGTAATTTATGTAAGATGCTTATTTTCAGTAACTTAACTTTATGAACTTTATAGACTAAACTCATTGATGAATTTAAAAGATTTTATAAATAAAGAATACATTGATAAAATTTCTGAGGTCATTTCGGAATTTGTGGAAAATTTCGACAAAATTCATTTTAAAAACTTAATTTTTGATAAGCAATGGGAGAATCGTGAACTTAAACAACGTACTCATCACATCGCTTATGTTTTGAGCGGTTTTTTGGATCCTGATTATAGAAAAAGCAGTAAACAAATTATTCAAATCGCTCAAAAATTAGATGGTTTTTTCGAAAAAGGAAAAGCTCTTGGCAATCTTTTTTTGCCTGATTTTATTGAGGATTTCGGCACTAATGACTTTGAAAATTCTATAATTGCTATTGAAGAAGTTACAAAACTAATGAGCTGTGAGTTTGCTGTTCGTCCTTTTTACAGAAATTTTCCTGAAAAAATGATGAAGCAAACGCTTAAATGGGCTAAAAATGATGATTTCAGAGTCAGGCGTTTAGCAAGTGAAGGTTGCCGCTCTAAATTACCTTGGGCTATGTCTGTGCCTTATCTTTCAGATAATCCCGAAAAAATTATGAAAATCCTTGAAGTTTTGTTCAATGACCAGCACGAATGGGTCAGATTGAGCGTTTCGAACAATTTGAACGATATTTCTAAGGATTATCCTGAAATTGTGCTTGATTTCGCCGAAAAAAACTTAGGTAAATCATCCCAAACAGACAAATTATTGAAACATTCACTCAGAACTCTGCTTAAAAAAGGAAACGAAAGAGCGTTGAAACTTTTTGGCTACGAATTTTCAAATAATGTAATATTGACCGATTTCAAAATTAAAAACGATAGAATCAAAATAGGTGATAACCTTAAATTTGAATTGTCGGTTAAAAATATAGGTAAACATAATGAAAATGTACGTTTGGAGTATGTCATATATTTTGCAAAATTTGATGGAAATTTCGGAAAAAAAGTTTTTAAAATTTCTGAAATAATACTAAATCCTGACGAAGTTAAAAAAATAATCAGAAAAAGAAGTTTTCAGCCAATGACTACACGTAAATTATACCCCGGATTACACAAAATTGAGATTGTAATAAACGGGAAAACTCAAAAAATATTAAATTTTCAACTTTTAAAGTGATAATTGTATCTTTTTATAACTTTCAACTTATGAAAATAGCAATAGCAACTTATTCCGTAGAGCCAAATTTGAGAGAAACTGATAAAAATTTAATTTCAATTTTCAGACAAAATAATATAATCGCCGAACCTGTCGTATGGAGTGATAAACAAATACAATGGACTGATTATGAATATGTTATTATCAGAACAACTTGGGATTATTTTTTAAACATTGACGAATTTCAAATTTGGTTGGACAATTTGAGTCAACAAAATGTGAAAATCATAAATTCATATAAAACGATAAAGGCGAACCTACATAAATTTTATTTAAAAGAGCTTCAAAATAAAGGCGTTCAAATTATCCCTACCATTTTTATTGACAAAACTGAAAAATTGAACATCAAAACTCTAAAAGATGAATTGTGGGATAAAAACATCATAAAACCCGCAACATCGGCAGGTTCATATATGACTAAACCTTTTTCAAAAGACGAAATTATTCAAATTCAGCAAGAATATTCAAATATTGCATGCAAAACAGATATCTTAATCCAGCCATTTATGAATGAAATTGTTGATTTTGGTGAAATTTCGATGGTGTTTTTCAATAAAAAATTTTCTCATTCCATTCAAAAAACGCCTAAAAAAGGTGATTTTAGGGTCCAGTCAATTTATGAAGGTATTTACAAACCTTATTATCCTTCCGATGAACTGATTAAAACAGCCGAATTTGTGCTTTCCTGTTGGGACGATAAGTTGATGTATGCAAGAGTTGACGGCGTTTTGTCAAATGATAAATTTTTGTTAATGGAACTCGAACTTATTGAACCTGACCTGTATTTTGAATTTAACGAAAATGCTCAAAAAAAATTTGTAGAAAGTTTTATTGAATATACAAAATAATTTATTTTTGTCGGCGAAATGGTAAACAAAAATATTTTCTTGTTTTTGTTTAAAATGGGAATCGGGTGAAATGCCCGAACTGTCCCCGCAGCTGTAATTGTACTTTAGTTGAAAGTTCATAAAGTTCATAAAGTTGAAAGTTGTAAGTTAAACGGCGTAAACCAATAATGCAACAATAAAACAATGCAACTCGATAACTAAATTGATTCTGCAAATCTTTGCCACTGTCTGAATAACGATGGGAAGGCAGCAAGAATTGAAAACATAAGTCAGAAGACCAGCCATTTCTACCACGCTTTTTGAAACATCGCGGGAATGTGTTTCAAACAGTAAACCTTACCGTTTCCTGTATAAGTGGTTAATTTAAAAATATTACAATTTATTAACCTCTAAATTTTTAAGAAATGAAAAAGATTTTCTCTCTTTTGCTTTTTTTTGTTTTGACATTTTACTATTCTGTAAATGCTCAAGAAAATGTTGTATTCGATTTTGAAAATTTGAACCTGCCGGATACTGGATTTTGGAATGGTGCTGATAATTCAGGTTTTTATGGCAATGATATTTTGTCATTCGAAAATTATTGCAATACACAATATAATTATTGGTCTGGCTTTTCATACAGCAACTGGACTGATACATACAATCAAAGTCTTGATAATCAATGGAGTACGTATGTTGGGCAAGCATATTCAGGTAATGTTTTCGGACTAGCTTATGTTCCGATAGATTGTAACAATAATTATCAAAATATTCCGATAAATTTAAGTTTTATTAATCCGGTAGAAATTAAAAATATAAAACTTTCAAACTCAACTTATACAGCTTTGACGATTCTAAATGGAGATGCCATTTGTTCGGCTTTTTCGGAAGGTGATTATTTTTTTGTAAAAATAACTAGCTATTATCTGGGGCTTGAAACAGGTGCCGATACCTTGTATCTTGCTGATTACAGAAATGGTCAAAATATAATTATAAATACTTGGACAGAAGTTGATTTGACAAATCTTGGGACTGTCGATTCTTTGCATTTCAACCTTTTCTCTTCTGATACAGGAATTTATGGAATGAATACACCTGCATATTTTTGTTTAGATGATGTTGAATATATCAGTAATACAATTATTAGTGAAAAAAATGAAAATTTAATACAAATCTATCCAAATCCTGCTTCTGACTTTATTACTATTTCGGATAAGTTCGATTTTTTAAGCATTTATGATATGTCGGGAAAAATAATTATGGTAACAACCGATAATATTATAGATGTCAGAGATTTTCAAAATGGGATATATATCGTCAAAATCGAAACTGAAAATCAAATTAATACAACGAAATTCATAAAAATCTAAAGTCAATAAACCTGCATCATTTAGGCAAATACTCATCAAAAATGTTCGACATAGCTTTAAAAATGTTGTCTTTTGCATAAGGGTTAAACTTTTGCATTTGTTCAATTAAAGGCAACATTTTTCTACGGTTTGTCAATTTGTCATAAATACAGGTTTTAACTTCTGTCGTAATATTTCTGATTTTTGCATATTTTTCTATATCCTCTTTACTCAGATATATCATAGGTCTTATCAGGTGCATTCTGCCTTCAAACATTTTAAGGTTAGCCGGCAAAGAACTGATGCTTGAATGATAAACTAAGTTCATCAAAAAAGTTTCAACTGCATCATCTTTGTGATGTCCTAATGCTAATTTGTTGAAATTATGTTGTTTAGAATAGTTGAAAAGTTCTTTTCTGCGGTTCCACGAACAAATAAAACAAGGATTGGTCGTAATTTTTGATTCGTCAATTTCTATCTCTTTTTCAACGTAAATAAGCTCAATTCCCAGATTACTGCAAAAATCTGAAAGAGAATCTTTTCTTATCTGATAAGGAATATTTAAAATGTTGATGTGCAGTGCTTTAATCTCAAAGTCAAATTTGTAATACTTTTTTTTATTTGACAGCAATTCAAGTAAAACCAACGAATCAAGACCACCGGAAATCCCGACAAGAACTTTATCATTTTGTTCAATCATTTCAAATTTCTTAATCGCTTTGTCTGTTAATTGCTGAACATTATTTACATTTTTTTTTTCTGCTTTTTTTTCTTTTTTGTTCATTTAATAATTGTATAAAAAAATATTATTTAATTTTTTTAAGAAAAAAGGAAGTTAAATTTGTATATTTGAATATAAATTTTATTATTTTTGGCAAAATTAAATTAAACCCTAAAATAAAAAAATTATGCCAAAAGTATCAATAATTGGAGCCGGAAATGTTGGAGCAACTGTTGCTGACGTATTAGCACAACAAGGAATATTCGGAAAAGTAGTTTTATTGGATATTGTAAAAGGTAAAGCCGAAGGCAAAGCCTTAGATATGTGGGAAAGTGCACCTCTTAGAGGTTCAGACACAAAAGTTGTTGGCGTTACAAACGATTATCAAGCAACAGAAGAATCAGATGTTGTTGTTATTACCTCCGGAGTCCCCAGAAAAGAAGGTCAAAGTAGAGATGATTTAATTTCTATTAATGCAAAAATAGTTAAAGAAGTTACCGAAAACGTAGTGAGATATTCTCCTGATGCCAAAATTATCATAGTTTCAAATCCGCTTGATGTGTTGACTTACGTAGCTTCAATTACAGCTAAAAAACCTAAAAATGAAGTTTTTGGAATGGCTGGCGTCCTTGATTCTGCAAGATACAGGTCTTTTATTGCATTGGAATTAGGAGTTTCAGTACGAAGTATTCACGCTACTCTTTTAGGCGGACATGGAGATTTTATGGTGCCTTTGCCTAGATATACTTATGTTGGTGGAATGCCTTTAACTCAATTGATGTCCAAAGAAAAAATAGATGCAATTGTTAAAAGAACCCAATTTGGTGGCGGTGAAATTATTAAATTAATTGGAACATCTGCTTGGATTGCCCCGGGTAACTCAGTTGCAGATATGGTTTATTCGATTTTAGGCGATTGTAACAGAATTTTACCGGTTTGTGCTTATCTCGAAGGACAGTACGGATACAATAACGTATATCTGGGAGTTCCGGCTGTGATTGGTAAAAACGGAATCAACAAAATTCTTGAGATTGAACTTAATGAAGAAGAAAAAGCAATGTTAGACAGATCTTACAAAGGAGTTAAAGAATTGATGGATGTTGTAGATAAAATGGGATTATTTTAATCCCATTTTTTTATAAAAACTGTTTGTGTCGATTTTTTTTAATATTTTTGAAGTGTGATTTACTATTTTTTTTAATAAATTTTCAGCATTAAAATGCTGAAAAACAATTCAATGAATATATTTAGAAAAATATCTGTTTTTTTATAATACCTTAAATCCGTAAGTCTATACTTATATATCTGAAATTCAGCCAGGTGAAAACAC
>DYKL01000122.1 GCA_020722645.1 Acetofilamentum sp.
TTTAAAAACGTAATGTGTTTAAATATAAGGTTTTATGTTTCGGACAATAATGATTTGCAATCCTAAAATATTACAAATCAATCAATTAGGTGTAATTAAAATTTAATAACAGTCTGGTATAAAAAAAACCGAAATATTAAATTTCGGTTTTTTTATCAATAGTTCGGTATATTTTGAAGTAATTCGTTAATATTCAGCAAATTGATTTTGTATGTGTAACAAATTAGTAGTTGATTGAAAATCAATAATTTGCTTCCTTCGTTATCACTCAGTATGACGCTAATTGAAAAATTAACGAATTATTGTTTTACCTTAAATCCGCAAGTCTTTTCGTAAGTGGTTGCAGGTGAAAACACCTGCAACATGTAGTTTGCACCAGTCAGGTGTTTTCACCTGGCTGAATTTCAGATATATAAGTATAGACTTACTGATTTAAGGTTTTATAATTTAGTATAAAAATTATAGTAAGTGGAAAGCAACTGTAACACCTGACATTACAATAGCCACCATACTCATAAGTTTAATTAAAATGTTCAAACTTGGACCTGATGTATCTTTAAACGGGTCTCCTACTGTGTCGCCAATAACTGCTGCTTTGTGTGCATCAGAACCTTTTCCTCCGAATTCTCCTGATTCTATGAATTTTTTTGCATTGTCCCAAGCACCACCTGAATTAGCCATAAATACAGCAAGCACAAAACCTGCACCTAATCCACCTATCAACAATCCCATAGTTCCGGCAACTCCAAATATTAAACCTGTTATAATAGGAATAATAATTGCCAATAATGACGGTAAAACCATTTCTATTTGAGCACTTTTTGTCGAAATTTCCACACATTTAGCATAATCCGGTTCAGATTCGCCTGTTAGAATACCTTTTATTTCTCGGAATTGTCTTCTTACTTCGTCCACCATCTTACCTGCTGCTCTTCCTACTGCTTTCATTGTTAAACCACAGAATAAAAACGCCATCATTGAGCCAATAAATACCCCAACTAAAACAGTTGGATTCATTAGATTTACTTTGAAATAGTTCATAAATTCCATAAGTCCGATATTATGAGCTTGTTCAGAATTTGTAACGACATCACCCGTAGGGAATACAAATTCTTGTGCGTTATTCAACAAACGAATAATACCTATTTTTAATTCTTCAACATAAGATGCCAAAAGGGCTAATGCAGTTAAAGCGGCAGAACCTATTGCAAAACCTTTTCCGGTAGCGGCTGTTGTATTGCCAAGTGAGTCAAGAGCATCTGTTCTTTTACGAACTTCTTTTCCTAATTCAGACATTTCTGCGTTACCGCCTGCATTATCAGCAATTGGACCATAAGCATCTGTTGCCAAAGTAATTCCAAGTGTCGAAAGCATTCCGACAGCAGCAATACCTATACCGTACAAACCCATTCCAATGTTTGATGCATCAAATCTTGAAGCAAAAAGATATGATAAAATAATACCTATAACAATTGCGAAAACAGGAATGGCTGTAGAAACCATACCAACACCAATACCTGAAATAATAACGGTAGCAGGACCGGTTTTTGAACTGTCAGCTATTTTTTTAGTTGGTTTATATTCAGCAGATGTAAAGTATTCAGTTGATTTACCAATAACAATACCAGCAGCAAGACCAGTTACAATTGCACCCCAAACACCCCAGACATTTTCAATTTTTAAAATGTAAAGTATTACAAAAGAGAATATTACTATTAAAATTGAACTTAAATTAATACCGTTTGAAAGTGAATTTAATAAATTCTTTTGGGTTGCCCCTTCTTTTGTCCTTACAATAAAAATCCCGATGATTGATAAGATAATCCCGACTGCAGCAATCATCATAGGAGCAAGAATAACTTTCATCTGTGCCTGCGGATTAGAAATAAATGCGGCTGCACCAAGTGCGGCAGTAGCAAGAATAGAACCGCAATATGATTCATATAAGTCAGCACCCATACCGGCAACGTCACCAACATTATCGCCAACGTTATCTGCAATGGTTGCAGGGTTGCGAGGGTCATCTTCAGGAATACCGGCTTCAATTTTTCCAACCAAATCGCCTCCAACATCAGCTGCTTTTGTGTATATACCACCTCCAACTCTTGCAAATAAAGCTTGTGTAGAAGCACCCATACCGAATGTCAGCATTGTGGTTGTGATTGTCATCATTTTTTCGGTTTCTGTTGCTCCATCTTGGAAGATATTAAGCACTATAAACCATATTGAAATATCTAAAAGACCTAATCCAACAACAACCAAGCCCATTACAGCACCGCTTCTAAAAGCTATTTTAAGTCCTTTGTTTAATGATTCTTTTGATCCGTTTGCTGTTCTGGCAGAGGCATAAGTTGCAGTTTTCATACCAAAGAACCCTGCTAAACCCGAAAAGAAACCGCCTGTAAGAAAGGCAAATGGAACCCACTCGTTTTGTAACTTGAAACCGTAAGCTAAAATTGCAAAAATTACGACTACAATCGCAAAAAATATCGAAACAACTTTGTATTGTTGTCTAAGATATGCCATTGCTCCAATTCTAACGTAACCTGCAATTTTTTTCATTCTCTCTGTGCCTTCATCTTCTTTTTTCATCATTTTGAAAAAATAAAAAGCAAAAACTAAGGCAAGAATTGCACTAATAGGTATAAACCAAAATAAAGGTCCAATGTTTTCCATATTTTTATTGTTTTAATTTTAACTTCGCAAAATTATAACAAAATCTTAATTGACAAAAATATACATCAGATTTTTTTAAATTTATGTCGTTTTCTGCATATATTTTTTTTAATATTTTTTCGACTAAATCTCCATTAACAAAGCTATAATAAGGGAAATTAGTATTTTTATAGAAATTACAAAACTCAACCTTTGTTATAACTTAGTTTAATTGAAAACTGCATTATTATGTTCATACAGAAGAAATTATCAATTAAACAAAAGTTTTGTTTTGATTGTGTTAATAATAACATTTTTGTAGAATTAAAAACATTATTATCTTTGAATGCACCAAAATTTTGTTATGTCTTTTCACAAAGTCATAGAAATCAGCAACTTAAACTTCAATTTTGTTGATTTGATATCTAATAAGTGGTTTCTAATTACTTGCGGAACAAATGAAAAATATAACACAATGACTGCCTCTTGGGGTGGAGTAGGGCATTTGTGGAATAAAGAGGTAGTTTTTACTTTTATTCGACCTCAAAGATGCACCTATGAGTTTGTTGAAAAGAACGAATTATTCAGTATTTGTTTTTTTGACGAAAGGTATAAAGATATTCTGTAGTTGTGCAGTACAAAATCCGGTAGAGAAATTGACAAAATGAACCTACATCTGAAACCTGTTTTTGATTCACATTATATCTATTATTCAGAAGCAGAAATTGTTGTTTTGTGCAAAAAGATATATATTCAGGACATCGACCCGAAAAATTTTCTTGACCCGAAAATTCAATCAAACTACCCCATTAACGATTATCATAGAATGTATATTGGTGAAGTCATAAAAACTTTGGTTTTGGAAAAATAAAATTCCTTAAATCCGCAAGTCTTTTCGTAAGTGGTTGCAGGTGAAAACACCTGCAACATGCAGTTTGCACCAGTCAGGTGTTTTCACCTGACTGAATTTCAGATATATAAGTATAGACATACGGATTTAAGGAAATTATTAAAATTTAATGAACATAGCAATAATTGGCGGAAATGGATTCATCGGCTATAATACGGCAATCAGATTAGTATCGGAAGGGCACAATGTTAAAGCAATTTCCCTCTGTCCTATCAAGGAAGTTGTATTTCCTGAAAAAGTTTCTGAATTCTTCGCAAATATTGCTGATTTAACAAAAGAGCAACTAGTTACTTTGTTAAAAGATAATGATGTAGTTGTTTTTGCTGCCGGTGCTGATGACAGGGCAATTCCGAAAAAACCGGCTTATGAATTTTTTTATAAAGCAAATGTAATTTTAACTGAAAAAGTTCTCATTGCTGCCAAAGATGCAGGAGTAAAAAAAGTAATTATATGTGGTTCATATTTTACTTGTTTTAATAAAATTTGGAAACACCATAAATTAACAGAAAAGCACCCATACATTCGTAGCAGAGCCGAACAAATTGAAACTGCTTTAAAAACAGAGTCATCTGAATTCAAAGTTATTGTTTTGGAGCTTCCGTATATTGTCGGTGTAAGTCCGGGACGAGAACCTCTTTGGAAACCTTTGATAAAATATATTTACGGTTTTAATCCTGTTTTTTATACCAAGGGAGGAACAAATGTCGTTTCTGTTAAAACCGTTGCCAATTCAATACTTGCGGCAGTTAATTATTCAGGCAAAAATTCTGTTTTTACCATTGGTGATAAAAATATGACTTGGACAGAATTTCTAAACAGTATGCTCAATGTTAATAAAAAGAAAAAACGAGTAATTTTATTACCCGTTTTTCTGATAAAGTTTTTTGCGTATATTGTAATTATTTATCACAAATTTAAAGGTCTCGAAGGTGGATTGAATATTGTAGAATACATAAAAATTCAGACTTCTGAGACATTTTTTGATTCAACAATTGCTCAAAATGAACTTGGTTTTGAAACAAGTGATTTGAATGAAGCTTTTGAATCTGCTGTCAAATCAGTTGTTTCAAAGTATTAACTCTTTATTGCAAATTCTGATAATTTATCCAAAAAATTCTTTTTTCTGCCGTCAGAAACATCAATTTGAGAGTCATCATTCAAAATTACATAACCGCCTCTTCCTTTTACATATTTTTTTATGTATTTTAAATTTACCAAATGCTTGTTGTGAATTCGGCAGAAATTTGATTTTTCAAGCAATTGTTCATAAATCTGAATTGATTTGGAAACAACTATGCGTTTTTTGTCTAAAAGATAAAAAGTTGTATAATTATTACTTGATTCGCATCTGACGATTTCCTCGACATTGATGATGTGCATACCGTTTGATGTCGGCAGAATTAGTTTTGAAGGGGTTTCTTTGAGTACATTACTCAGAACTGAAATTCTTTCGGTAATATCTTCTCCTTTTGTTGATTCAAATCTGTTTACGGCTTCTATTAAATCTTCCTGTTTTACAGGTTTAAGAATATAATGCAATGCAGAAACCTCGAACGCTCGAATTGCAAAATGGTCATAAGCAGTACTGAAAATAACCTGATAATTTTTAAATTCGGCTTTTTCGACGACTTCAAAGCCGTCTCCATCTGGCATTGAAATATCTAAAAATACTAATTCCGGTTCGTTTTCTTCGATTGTTTTTATTCCTTGTTCAACAGATTGAGCTGTTGCAACTACTTCTATTTGAGGGGTATGTGTTTCTATAAGCTTTTGGAGGATTATTAAACTGTTTTTTTCGTCATCTATTAAAACAGTGCGAATTTTTTTTTCCATAATTATTGTTTTTTGGCAAATTATTAAATTTCAATGTGTAAAAGTAACAAAACTTTGCAAAAATAAAAAAAATCGTTATTTTTTTCTTCTAAATATTTTATCAATAAGCTATTTAACTGTTTTGGTATTATACTAATCCGCTTTTAAAATTTGTAAATTGACACGTGTAGCTTTTTTGGATTTGTAATCATTATTGTCCGAAACATAAAACCTTATATTTAAACACATTACGTTTTTAAATAGTTAAAAAAAGTTGATTTCGATTAAAACTAAGTATTAAAAGCCACAATAACTCCAAGTTTTGCTGCTTACATTTTTTTTTAGGCTTTTCGTCTTTGCGAGGCAAACGTCATTGCGAAGCTTTGCGAAGCAGACCGTCTCTGCGAGGCTTTGCGAGGCAGACGTCATTGCGAGGCTTTGCGAGGCAGACGTCATTGCGAGGAACGAAGCAAGAAGCAAACCCGACGAAGAACCGGTTTGGGCTTGGGATTGCTTCCCACTTCGTTCCTCGTGGTCGCAATGACGCAAAGCGTACGAAGCAAAGCCTCGCAATAACGCAAAGCGTACGAAGCAAAGCCTCGCGATGACGCAAAGCGTACGAAGCAATGCCTCGTAATGACGCAAAGCGTATGAGTAGGCTAGCGACAAATTTTTAATACAAGGTTTCGGACAATAATGATTTGTAATCCGAAAATTCTATAAATCAGTCGATTAGTTGAATTCGGATTGCAAAGTCGAATTAGCAAGGTTGTGAAATCTTGTGGCGGTTTTGTATAAAATTTTTTTTATTGTTTCGAAATACTCAAAAATTGTTTAAAAAAGTTATTATATTTGAGAGCTATTTAGAGTTTGTTCATAAAGTTCATAAAGTTGACAGTTCATAAAGTATTAGAATTTGATTTTCAATAAATTAACTTTATGAACTTGGCACTTTATTAACAGACACTAATTAGCTAATTGAAAAAATTACGAACTAGCGAAGCTATTTCACGTAAGTAATTATTGATAATTATAGATTTCATAATTAAGTCGTTAATAATAAAACTGTTATTTTAAAAAATGCAAAAATATGATTTAGCAGTCATCGGTAGCGGACCTGCCGGCTGGGCGGCGGCAATGAGAGCCGTGGATTTAAACAAGCATGTTTGTATAATCGAAAAATCAAGTATAGGCGGAGCCGGTGTTTTTCATGGGGCATTAACTTCAAAAACAATGTGGGAACTGTCAAAGGATTTTGCAATTGCCTCTGCTGTGAACAGAGGTTACCGTGCTTCTGGTTTGCAGGTTGATTTTCGGAAAGTTATTCAAAATGTACGAACAGCCGCAAAAAACAAGGTGTATCAAATAAAATCACAACTCGAAACTTTTGCTCCGGGCAGATTTCAGAACAAAAGCCTCACTCTTATTCACGGTTTTGCCAAATTTATTGATAATTATACATTGGAGATAACAAAAGACGACAAAACAGATATTATAAAAGCAGATAATTTTATTATTGCAACCGGTTCACGACCAAGAGATTACACGGGAATCAATACTGACGGAAAGTTCATAATCAATTCGGATGATATTATGAAAATGACTGAATTTCCGGAAAGAATGATAATTGTAGGCTCGGGAATTATCGGGTCTGAATTTGCAACTATTTTTTCTAATTTCAGACAGACGGAAGTACATCTTCTTGACCGTCAGCACAGAGTAATACCTTTTGAAGATGATGATGTGAGCGATTTTGTTTCAAAAAATCTAGAAAAAAACGGAGTTATAATTCATCATACTGCCAATTTAAGAGAAATTATAAAAAACAATGACTCTTTGGAAGTTGTTTTGGATTATGATGATGGTCATAGTCAGGTTTTGGAGGTTGATGTGGCTTTTTTGGCTATCGGGCGTGTTCCGAACACCGAAAATCTTGGTCTCGAAAAATTAGGAATTGAAACAAATACAAGAGGATATTTTAATGTTGATGATAATCTGAGAATACTTTCAAACACAGATGTAAAAAATATTTTCGCCGCAGGTGACGTTACAGGTGCTACACAGTTATACAGTGTTGCAGAAATGCAGGGACGTTTTGCTGTCAGAGGAATTTACAACCAAATTAAATATCCTTTGAGTTATTACAATATGCCGACTTTAATGTTTTTTATTCCTGAAATTGCTGCTGTTGGCTTAAATGAGAAAAAACTGCAGGAATTGAAAATCCCCTACAGAATGGTTTGGTTTTCTAATGAATTAGTAAACAGAGCTATAGCAATGAATGATACTGACGGTTTTATAAAAATATTAGTTAGTGATGATGAAGAAGAAAGGATATTAGGAATGCGTGCCGCCGGACCTCAGGCTTCTGCTTTGATTGTTTCTATTGCTCATGTTATGAACCAAAAAAACAGTCTTGAACAGATATTAAGAACAATTCACCCTCACCCAAGCATAACAGAAGGAATTCAGGAGTGTCTGCGAGTTTTTAAAAACAAGTCGATTCATAAACCCGTTGCTTTTCCGGAATATATTAAAACTTATAATTGGAAACCTTAGTTTTTTTGAATTAAACAAAAGATTATAAATATATGGAGGGACGACAAAATATGCAGGTGAAACCAAGTTTAGAAAATGTTATTCAACGATGTGGAAAAAACCGACTTGATTTTTAAAATAATATTTCATAATTTTGCTCTACAATTTTTTTTTCAGAAATATGAATACAGAAACAAAAGAAAAAACCAAAGAAGACATAAAACCAAAAGTTACCAACGACGAAGATGCCATTTTGATTGTTTTCAATGATGATTTCAATACATTTGATTTTGTAATTCAAAGTTTTATGGAAATTTGTAAACTGACTTATGAATTTTCATCAAAATTAGCGTGGACAATACATACCAAAGGCAGTGCTGTTGTAAAAACAGGAGAATATGAAGAATTAAAAAAGATGAAAGATTTGCTTGTTGACAGAGGTATATTTGCAGTTGTTCAAAAAGCAGATTCAAATTAAAAATTATGTATTTTTTACCACCTTTCGGGATCCCAAGTTTTCCAAATCCTCAGAATGCTGATAAACGTGGATTAGTAGCAGTTGGTGGAAAATTAACTCCCGACTGGCTAATTTCTGCTTATTCTATTGGCTTATTTCCATGGTTCGAAGAAGGAGAAGATATTTTGTGGTGGTCACCCGACCCCAGAGCTGTTTTAATTCCATCGCAAGTGAAAGTCCATAAAAGTATGGTTTCGGTTTTTAATCAAAAAAAATTTGAACTCAAAATAGACACCTCCTTTTCAGATGTAATTAAAAATTGTGCAATTATCAAACGAAAAAAACAAAAAGGCACTTGGATAAACAGTTTGATGATTGAAAATTACATAAAACTTCATAAATTAGGCTATGCTCATTCGTTTGAAGCATGGAAAAACAACAAACTTGTAGGTGGTCTGTACGGTATTTCAATCGGAAAAATTTTTTTCGGTGAATCAATGTTTTCAATTGAATCAAATGCCTCAAAATTTGCATTTATTTCTCTTTGTAGGTTTTTAGAAAAAAATAATTTTGATTTAATTGATTGTCAGCAAGATACGGCACATTTGCGAACATTAGGAAGCAAAATGATTTCAAGAATGGAATTTTTAAATATACTTAAAAACAATCAGAACATTGAATTTTATATATCATCTTGGAAAAATATGTTTTAAAATTGATTTTTTTTTATATATAAGGTAACGAAATAATATGTTCAAAAATATTTAACCTTAAATCCGCAAGTCTTTTCGTAAGTGGTTGCAGGTGAAAACACCTACAACATGTAGTTTGCACCAGTCAGGTGCCTGTACTGTAAGTATCTCACCTGGCTGAATTTCAGATATATAAGTATAGACTTACGGATTTAAGGTTTAACA
>DYKL01000616.1 GCA_020722645.1 Acetofilamentum sp.
CTAATTGACTAATTTGCTAATTTGCTAATTAAATTTATTTATCAAAGTTCAGTTTATTTTTGAAATTTACATCAACTTGAGGAAAGGGAATTTCAATAGATGCTTTTCTGAACTCGGCATCAATAGCAAATCTTAGCTCACTTTTCAATCCTTCAATTCCAAAAGGGGCGTTTGAATAAAAATTTAGTCTGAAATCGAGCGAAGAACTGCCAAAATCTCTAAAAATGACTTCCGGTTCAGTGTTTTTTAAAACTAAGTCGTTTTTTACGGCAACTTCCAAAAGTATTTTTTTTACTAATTTTGTATCAGAACCATAAGCAACTCCAACATCAAGACTGAATCTCGAAAAAGTCTCTCCTTTTGACCAGTTTATTACATTTCCTGAAACTAATTTTGAATTTGGTATAATGACTCTGATGTTATCTCTGGTTAAAATGACAGTTGTTCTGAAACCTATTTCTACAATTTGTCCCATTATTGTTTCAGTTTCGATATAATCATCTACTTTTATCTGTCTCTCAAAAAGTAAAATTAATCCTGATGCAAAATCATTGAACAATTGTTGGATACCCATTCCTATACCGACAAGTAAAGCCGCAGAACCTGCCAAAAGAATAGATAAATTGAAGCCAACCGATTGAAAAATGAAAATTATTGCAATTGTCCAGATAAAATAACGACTTATGTTTATTAGTGTCGCAGAAGTTGCCGGTTCAATTTTATTTTTTGCAACTTGTTTATTCAATGCAATACGTAAAAGCAAAATTAAGATGCTTGTAACTGTAATTGCCGTAAAAGTAAATATAAAATCAGAAATTGTAAATGAAATATCTTTTATTGTGAAAAGTTTGAATTCAATAGCTTTGCCGTAATCTGTCAAGATTATTTTCAGTATGTAATGTATTGAAATAATCCATAAAAATATTTTCAACAAAGTAAAGGGTGATTTTTGCTTTGTGTTTGGATTTGATTTTAAAAACCAGTTCTTTGCTGCTTTTATGGCAAACAGGTTAATAAAAAGGATTATTAAAATAAGGACTAAACCTAAAGGAGTAAGTATTAAAAAATCTGTATCAATTATTTTAACTTTTTGTAAGTCGGGAATTGCAAAAATTACTAATAAAAAAATAGTAGATAACTACAAAATTATTTTTGCAATTTTTTTTGTATTTTTTTCTTTCTTTATTTTTTATTTTTACATCTATATAATAGTTTGTAAATGAGGCAACTAAGAATAGTATGATTATATAAGTCAAATGCCAGTAGTCTATTTGGATAAATTCCCAGTTTATCAGCAAATTATTCATAATTTTAGTTTATCAAGTTTATCGATTGGTATTATTTCATTGTTCAATTGTTTCATTGTTTCATTGTTAAATTGTTGAATTGTTTCATTGTTGAATTGTT
>DYKL01000123.1 GCA_020722645.1 Acetofilamentum sp.
TTCCTTCGTTATTACTCAGGATGACGCTAATTGAAAAATTAACGAATTATTGTTCTTTAAATTGTACCTTAAATCCGTAAGTCTATACTTATATATCTGAAATTCAGTCAGGTGAAAACACCTGACTGGTGCAAACTACATGTTGCAGGTGTTTTCACCTGCAACCACTTACGAAAAAACTTGCGGATTTAAGGTTGTAAAAAAAAAAATACTATTTATTTTTTTAGGAAATATTTTTATTTATTTTTGCAGAAACTAAAAAAAGCATTTTTTTATGGCAAAACTATACAAAGTATTAGTTCCTTTACCGGTAGATAAGTCCGGTTTAATTGCCTTAAATCAAGCTGAATATTTTCACAAAGTTATCAAACTAAATATAACAGTTTTACATATACTTCCCAAAAGCAAACTCTTAGATAAAGTAATAAAACCAACTGATGATCAAAAAGCTAACAAAGAAATTTACAAAAGTTTAGAGTTTTTTGTACAAACTTTTTACAAAAATTCTATTCCTGACTATATTGATATAAAAATCATTGATGGTGACCTTGTTGAATCAATTGTTAATTATGCAAACACTAACAATTACGATTTAATAATTATCAGAAAATCAGAACGCAGGGATAATCTATTCGGAATATTCTCTCAAAATGATGCGGACAGGATTATTGCAGGTTCATATTGCCCTGTTATAACCATAAAAGACAATTGGACAGAAAATGGCATAAACAAAATACTTTTACCTATAGATATAACTCAAAAAACAGATAAAAAAGTTGCCTGGGCATATTCTTTTGCCAAAAAATTAAATGCAAAAGTAGAAATAGTATCTGCATTAAACGCTCCAATAGAGATACAAACAAGCAAAGCATATCAAAAAGCAAAGGAAATAAAAGATTGTTTTACAGAACATAACATCGATTGTACTTTTGACATATTCGAAGCTTTTAAAGACGAACCTCATCAAAAAGTTTTAGAAATAATAAAAGAAAGAAATCCGGACATTATTATGATTATGACACATAGAGAAAACTATTCATTTGATAAAACTATCGGAAAATTTGCAACAGAAATAATACATACATCGGAAGTCCCTATATTTACATTCATTCCTGATTATGATACATTTTTCACCAATTTGTTGGGATTATTTAAAAACGAATAAAAATTCTATAAAAATTACAATATGAACACAAAAATCAATGAATTAACCGAAAAAATCTATAATGAAGGCATTGAAAAAGCCAATGCAGAGGCTAAGCAAATAATTGAAAATGCCGAAAAGAAAGCTCAGGAAATAATCCAAAATGCTGAAAAATCGGAGCAGGAAATTATAAAAAGAGCAGATAAATATTCAAAAGATGCAAAAAACAATCTAGACACCGAACTGAAACTTGCAGCAAGACAATTTATTAGCAATCTAAAACAACAAGTTGCACAGCTAATTACACTTAAACAAATCCAAAATCCTGTCAAAGAAGCATTAAACGACAAAGAATTAGTAAAAGCAATTATCAACGACTTGATTTCTAAGTGGAATCCGCAAAATCCCGAACAATTGAATTTATCAATTTCTCTTGCCGATAATTTGAAAAAGCAATTAGATGAGTATGTACAGAGTAAAACACAAGAATTTTTAAACAATTCATTAGATATAGTCTTTGACGATAAAATTAAAACAGGTCTGAAAATAGAACCAAAAGACGGTAGTTTCATTATCAGTTTTACAGATGAAGATTTTTCAAATCTGTTCCAAAATTACTTAAAAGACAAAAATAAAAACTTAATTTTCGGCTAATTCCGTATCTAAACATCAATAAATTAAATTGATGTAAGTTCGGCATAATACGTTTTATTATAATTTTTTGAAAAATTGCGTATAAAAATGTTTAAAACAAACTACTATTATCTGGTTGCCGGTTTTCAAGATCTGACTATAGAAACTCAAAAACTCAGTTCCACTTCTGTTGAGATGTTCAAAGAGTTACAAAATTTTGTTACAAAAGAAGATTATTCCTTAATCGAAACACTTTTTTTAGATACCGACAACAAAAATATTCTGAACAAAATATTAAAAAAAGACGTTCCCTTTGACAGTTCTTGTGTTTATCCCGAAGAATATATAAATGAGCAAATAAAAGAACCTACTGACATAAAAAAATACATCGCAGATTTTATTATTCAGTACAAAGACGACCAAAGCATTGATTCTGTTAGAAAAGAAATTATTTTATTTGAAAAATATTACGAATTTTGTTTCAGTTTAAAAAATGATTTTCTGAAAAACTGGACAAAATTTAATGTTGATTTAAAAAATGTCAGTATTGCATATAATTGCCACACTTATGGATATTCAACAGAGAAACAACTTATCAAAACAAAATTTTCGGAAAATTTATACACAACATTATTGAAAAACAAGCCAAAATTGGACATAATAAAAGACGATTTGCCTTATGCCGATAAAATTGTTCAAATAATTGAATCAGAAAAAAATCTTTTAGACAAAGAAAAAGAATTAGATGCAATTAAATTTGCTTTTTTAGAAGATTATACATTTTTCAATTATTTTACTGTTGAAAAGGTCTTAGTTTTTTTGATAAAATACAGAATAATAGAACGCTGGCTTAAATTAGACAAAGAACACGGCAAAAAACTATTTGATGAGTTGATAAAGAGAGAAAAAAACAATGACAAATTAAAAAATTTAAACAGTTAAATCAACAAATTTAAAGTTTGATTTAATTTATTTTTTTATAATAAAACCAACTAAAATTCATTATTTAAAACATAAAAACATTTATATAAATGAGTACAAAAGGCAAGGTCGCAGGAATTATTTCAAATCTTGTAATAGTCGAGGTTGACGGACCTGTAATGCAAAACGAAATTTGCTATATCAATCTGAACAACGTTGATTTAATGGCAGAAGTCATCAAAATCAAAGGCACACAGGCTTATGTACAGGTATTTGAAAGCACCCGCAGTTTAAAAACAGGTACAGAAGTAAAATTCACCGGCAGTATGCTCGAAGCAACCCTCGGTCCCGGACTTCTATCCAAAAACTTTGACGGTCTGCAACACGACCTCGACAAAATGGACGGAGTTTTCCTAAAAAAAGGTGATTATGCCGAACCGCTTGATTTTAAATCGGCATGGAAATTTACTCCATTAGTTCAACCCGACGAAGAAGTCGTAGCCGGCAGCTGGCTCGGAGAAGTTACAGAAAACTGGATTTCTCACAAAATAATGGTCCCTTTTAAATTTGTAGGAAAATTTAAAGTAAAATCTGTTGTTCCTGCTGGTACATACAAAATTACCGATAACATCGCAATATTGCTTGACACAGATAATAAAGAATTGCCTGTAACTATGATACAAAAATGGCCTGTAAAAATTCCTATCAAAGCTTATACAGAAAAGCCAAGACCTTTCAGACTTCTTGAAACAGGTGTCAGAGTTATCGACAGCTTTAACCCTATGGTAGAAGGCGGAACAGGTTTTATTCCAGGACCTTTCGGAACAGGAAAAACCGTTTTGCAACACGCTTTATCAAAACAAGCCGAAGCAGACCTGATTATAGTTGCCGCATGTGGCGAACGTGCTAACGAAGTTGTTGAAATTTTTACGGAATTCCCTGAATTAGACGACCCCAGAACAGGCAGGAAACTTATTGAAAGAACAACAATTGTAGCAAACACTTCAAATATGCCAGTTGCCGCCCGTGAAGCGTCTGTATATACTGCTATGACTATTGCAGAATATTACAGGTCTATGGGACTAAAAATATTACTGCTTGCTGACTCAACTTCAAGATGGGCTCAGGCTTTACGTGAGATGTCAAATCGTATGGAAGAACTACCCGGACCCGACGCATTTCCAATGGATTTACCGGCTATTATCTCCAATTTCTATGCAAGAGCAGGTTATGTATTTCTGCCAAACGGTAAAACCGGCTCTGTAACATTTATCGGAACTGTTTCACCTGCCGGTGGTAACTTAAAAGAACCTGTTACTGAATCTACAAAAAAAGCAGCAAGATGCTTCTATGCTCTTTCTCAAAACCGTGCCGACAGCAAAAGATATCCTGCAATTGATGCAATTGATAGTTATTCAAAATACCTTGAATACGAGGAATTTCAAAATTACATCAAAGAAAACATATCAGATGACTGGGTTGATAACATTATTAAAGCTAAAAACATCGTTATCAGAGGTCGTGAAGCTTACGAACAAATAAATATACTTGGTGACGATGGCGTTCCGATTGATTATCATCAAAAGTTCTGGAAATCAGAAATTATTGACTTTGTTTTGATGCAACAAGATGCTTTTGACAAAATTGACAGTTCTACACCTATCGAAAGGCAACAATATATGCTGAAAAAAGTAATTGATATTTGCCACAAAGAATTCTCTTTTGAGAGTTTTGATAAAGTTAATCCATTTTACAAACAAATTATCAATTATTTCAAACAGATGAATTATTCTGAATTTAAGTCAGAAAAATTTACTAATTTCGAAAAAGAACTCGAAAATTTTATATCGAGCAATAAAAATTAATATTTTTACAAAATAAAGCTAAATAAATGAATACAACAGCATTTCAACGAATATATACAAAAATCAGTCAGGTTACAAAAGCAACTTGTACTTTACACGCTCAGGGAGTCGGGTACGAAGAAATGGCAACAATCAACGGCAGATTAGCTCAGGTTGTTAAAATACAAGGCGATTTGATTACCCTTCAGGTATTTTCGGGAACAGAAGGTATTCCGACAAACGCCGAAGTTATTTTTCTAGGGCACGCTCCACAACTGGTAGTCAGCGACGAACTTGGCGGTCGTTTTTTCAATGCTTATGGTTTCCCGATTGACGGTGGTCCAGAAATTGACGGTAAAACTGTCGAAATCGGAGGTCCTTCGGTTAACCCTGTAAGACGTAAACAACCATCTGAACTTATCGCTACAGGAATCGCAGGTATTGACCTTAACAATACCTTAGTTACCGGACAAAAAATCCCTTTCTTTGCAGACCCTGACCAACCATTCAACCAAGTTATGGCAATGGTTGCATTAAGGGCAAAAGCCGATAAAATTATTCTCGGCGGTATGGGTATTACAAACGATGATTACCTGTTTTTCAAAAATGTTTTCCAAAATGCCGGTGCCTTAGACAGAATTATCAGTTTTGTAAACACTACCGAAGACCCGCCTGTTGAACGTTTGCTTGTGCCTGATATGGCTTTAACTGCAGCTGAATATTTTGCAGTTGAAAAAAATCAGAATGTACTTGTATTGCTTACAGATATGACCTTATATGCCGATGCATTAAGTATCGTATCAAACCGTATGGACCAGATACCTTCAAAAGACAGTATGCCCGGTTCCCTTTACAGCGATTTGGCTAAATTATACGAAAAAGCTGTTCAATTTCCAGCAGGTGGTTCTATTACAATTATAGCTGTAACAACACTTTCAGGAGGCGATATTACCCACGCAATACCCGATAATACAGGTTACATCACCGAAGGTCAGTTGTTCCTGCGTAAAGATTCGGACATCGGAAAAGTAATTATTGACCCTTTCAGAAGTCTTTCAAGACTAAAACAATTGGTTATAGGCAAAAAGACACGCGAAGACCATCCGCAAGTTATGAACGCCGCTATCAGACTTTTTGCTGATGCTGCAAATGCCAAAACCAAACTTGAAAACGGTTTTGACCTTACAGACTATGACGAAAGAACTTTAAAATTTGCAAAAGAATATTCCGATAAACTTCTTGCTATTGATGTTAATATTGAAATTGATGAAATGATGGATACAGCTTGGGTTCTTTTCGACAAGTACTTCAATGAAATAGAAGTAGCTATTAAAGCCGATATTGTTAAGAAATACGGAAAATTCAAAAAAATTGAAGAAAATGTACATAGTACTTAGTAAATAGTGCATTGTGAATAGTAAATAGTGCATTGTGGATAGTAAGTAGTTTTTAAAAAAATATTTTTTTATGGCAATAAAATTTCAATATAATAAAACTTCGATGCAACTACTTAACAAGCAACTAAAAATGCGGGTTAAAGCATTGCCGACTATTAAAAACAAAGAATCGGCATTACGTATGGAAGTTCAGAAAGCAAAAGATAAATTTCATCATCTTGAAGAAGCTTTAAATAAAAGCATAAATAAATATAATGTCTTTGTTGCATTATGGAACGAATTTGATGCCGGATTAGTTAAAGTAAAAGAAATTAAACTGTACTCCAAAAAAATTGCAGGGGTCAAAACTAACAACCTTGATGAATTAATTTTTGAAGATATTAATTTTCCGATGTTTAATCAATCGTTCTGGATACCGCAGGGAATAGCAATTTTGAAAGAACTGATAAGTCTGGAAATTGAAAAAAATCTGTTTTTCGATAAAATGAATTTGCTGAATTATGCAAGACGAAAAACAACACAAAAAGTAAATTTGTACGAAAAAGTTCAGATTCCCGGATACGAAGAAGCAATAATGAAGATCAAACGATTTCTCGAAGACGAAGAAAATTTGTCGAAATCAGCTCAAAAAATAGTTAAAAACCGACAAAATTCAGAATCATGATAGTACCGATGAATAAATATTCTTTTCTGATTTTTCACGCACAATACGATGATTTTTTAAATAAAATTCAGGAAATCGGAGTATTACACGTAATCGAAAAGAAAATAAATCTAACAGATGATTTGTCGTCAAAAAATTTGTTAATAAATCAATTTGAAAAAGCCATTGCTTTTTTGAAAAAAAGAGAGCCCGAAGAAGTTGAAAATAAAAACTTTGAAGCTAAACAAGGCAGCGAACTATTAAAAGAAATTATTGAAAAACAAAACAAACAAGAAGAATTAAAAAATAATTTTCTGACACTGAATAAAGAATTTAGTTTAGTTGAACCTTGGGGTGAATTTTCGGTCGAAAACATTAAAAAGCTTGAAAAGAAAGGAATTTTAGTTAAATTTTATCAATGCGGCATCAAAAAATTCGACATTGAAAAATTAAACGAGATATGTACAGTCGAAAAAATATCCGAAAATTCTACTAATGTTTTTTTTGTTGCAATTAGTAACGATAAATCAGCATTTGATAAAATAAACTATGAAGAAATTAAAAATTTAACAAGAAATTATTTAGAAATAAGACAAGAAATTGAAAAAACAGAACAAGAGCTTCAGAACATAGAAAATTATTTTGATTTCCTTTCACTTAACTCAATAGAATCATTAGAAAAAGCTAAAAACGAGATAGCAAAATCAACTGATTATCAAAAAGTTAAATTGATGACAAATATTGAATTGGAAGGGAAAGTTATGCTACTTGAAGGTTGGGTTCCGAAAACCGAAGAAGACAAAATTACTGATTATTTAGAAAAAAATAATTTAGTTTATCTCAAAGAAAGACCAACCCCTGATGATAAAGTTCCTATTTTGTTGAAAAACAACAGATTTGCAAGATTATTTGAACTAATCGGCAGCTTATTTTCATTGCCATCATATACAGAATTAGACTTAACACCGTTTTTTGCACCATTTTTTATGATGTTTTTTGGTTTTTGTCTTGGAGATGCCGGATACGGATTATTATTTGTTATTGGAGCAGGCTTGTATAAAATAAAAGCCAAAAAAGAGCTGAAACCTATATTATCGCTTGTTCAATGGCTCGGGTTATCAACAATAATATTTGGAGTAATATCAGGTACTCTGTTCGGCATAAACTTAATTGATGCAAAAATCCCGATGCTCGAAAATGTCAAAGACTTATTCCTTAATTCCGATAAAATGTTTAAATTAGCCTTAGGATTCGGCGGATTACAAATTGTTTTCGGGCTTGGAATTAAAGCGGCTAATCTAATAAGAATGAACGGTATAAAATTCGCTCTTTCAACAATAGGCTGGCTTATAGTAATAATAGGAAGTGTTGTTTATGTCATTTTAACAGGTGCAAAACTTATACCTTCATCTAATGCTATTCTATATGTCATATTGGGCTTAGGCGGATTTTTTATTCTATTTTTCAGCGACCCCAAAGCATCAATACCTGCACGTATAGGTAAAGGAATATGGGATGTATATTCAACAGTAACAGGTATATTCGGAGACATTTTGTCATATATTCGTCTTTTTGCCTTAGGTTTGTCAAGTGCAATTCTGGGTTTCGTGATAAACGATATCGGATTGCAGATTTTAGGCTCAGGTTCGGTCATTGGACATATTCTTTTTGTAATATTTCTTTTGTTAGGACACACGCTAAATATCTTAATTTCATCATTAGGCTCTTTTGTACACCCGATGAGGTTAACATTTGTGGAATTTTACAAAAACGCCGGATTTGCAGGCGGAGGCAAAGAATATAAACCGTTCAAATCAAATTAAAAAAAGCTAATTACTAATTAAACAATTAAAAACAATATTAACAAAAATAAAATTTAAAAATTATGTCAACTGCAGTTATTCTTGCTTACATTGGACTTGCTTTAATGGTAGCATTAGCAGGTACCGGAAGTGCTATTGGAGTAGTCGCCGGAGGAAATGCAACAATTGGATCATTAAAAAAGAACGAAGAAGCATTTGGTAGCTATATGCTATTGAGTGCTTTACCCGGAACACAAGGTCTTTATGGTTTTGCCGGTTTTTTTATAATCAACGCCAAAATTATGGATATTGGTCTTGATGTTATTTCAATTGCTCAGGGCATTGCAATTTTCGCAGCAGGTTTTGCCTTAGGACTTGTTGGTTTAATTTCCGCAATAAAACAAGGACAAGTTTGTGCTAACGGTATTTCGGGAATTGGTGCCGGATACAACATCTTTGGTAAAACAATGGTGCTTGCCGTATTCCCCGAATTATACGCTATTGTCGCTTTTGCTACTACTTTTTTGATTAGCAATACTTTGTAGAAATCACATTTTATACTAAACCGCCTGTGGATTTTGTATATTTTAACTTTTTGGGTTTGTAATCCGAATTAGTTGTATAATTAAATTTGTTGGCGGTTTGATATAAAATAAAAAAACTGACTTTTGATTTTTCAATTGTCAGTTTTTTTTTAGAAACGCAAATTTTATAATTTTAAATTGTTACCTAACTTTAACGCTGATTTTATACACTACAAAAATTTGGATCAATTGCTTTGATCGGAACTTACTTTTAAAAAGCGTGGATTTACAGGGCTTTGCTGCTGATTTTTT
>DYKL01000617.1 GCA_020722645.1 Acetofilamentum sp.
TCATCGAGCGAAGCAATCTACCGAACTATCCAACAGATCACCTCTCCCAATAAATCGCATCAGCGTCAACCTAAGGTGCAAGAATAATACAGTTTTATGTAAATATTATTTGGAAATATGGATAAAAGCAAATTAAGTAGGGTTTCGTGAAAAAGTAAGGAAACAGAGATAAGGCAATAAAATCAGTAGTAGAACGTGGAAAGCGATTATTATAAGTGCACAAAAAAAGTTAAATTTGCACAAAAAGATTTGCACTTTTTAACAAAATAAAACATATATGCTAAAGACAAAAGACGCCAACCAACTAAAATTTGAATTTCCTGACTTGTCCGGGTGAAATTTTCTAAAAATTAAGTTATTGTTTTTTAATATGTTACGGAGGTAAAAACAATTATTTATCGCACTAAGAGGCTTCCCCCCTAATTATGAACCACCACATAAGTAAAATTAAAACAGGCTCAAACAATATAGCGGTACAGATAATCAAATACCAAAACCGATAGCGAGTTGTGGTTAAACACACAGGCTCTGCACATAATAAAGAGCAGATAACAATACTTTTAGATAATGCTGCCAAATGGATTGCTGAACAAACAAAACAAATTCTCTTGTTTCCAGAAGATGAAAGGTTCATATCACTCGGTCAATGCGAGTAACTTAGATTTCAATTCACATTTTTATACGAGACATTATACAAGCTTCAAGTAAAATTAGGCTACACTTTTTGGGCAATAAATTACTTAACGATCTGGTTACTATCCGCATTAAAAACTAAGGAAGTAAAATTTATAAAAACTACAGAGGCAAAAAATCAATTGAACACAGAACTAATTGACAAAACAAATATCTTGCTTGGCATTAAGGGTTATTATACAAACCTTGATGAAAAAACTATCAGCAATAAACTTGTTATTGAACGTTATCATCAACTTTATAAAATTGAACAAGCATTTAGAATATCAAAATACGATCTGAAGACTCATCCTGTTTTTCATTTTAAGGAAGAACCCATCAGACTTCATCTACTGATTTGTTTTATGGCTTTAGCTGTTTCAAAGTACGTGGAAATTAAAACGAATCATTCAATACAGGTTTTTCTTTCCGAATGTAAAAAAATTACAGACGCCAGAATCTTAAATAAGATAAATAATAAGATTATTCTTATACGGGTTCCCATTTCTGATCAAGTTTCAACACTTATGCAAAAGCTCAAACTGCCGCCGCACTAATTTGGACAAGACAGGAATAAATTTTATTTTTATTATAATTATTACTATGTGTGTGAAACATAGTGATTTAGTGATTTAGTGCTTTTGTGGCTTAATTTGTTTTTTTTCTTTTACACCACCAAAACACTAAAACACAAAATCCCGTAAGAGATGGCTCTCGCCATAATCAC
>DYKL01000618.1 GCA_020722645.1 Acetofilamentum sp.
TAACTCAGGATGACGATAATAAATTGGCTAATTGGCTAATTGGCTAATTGACTAATTCGCTTCCTTTGTTTTTAACTCAGGATGACGATAATAAATTGGCTAATTGGCTAATTGGCTAATTGACTAAATTTTTGTATAAAATAAGCTAAAAAATTTGCTTATTTCATTTACATTAACTTTTTTTGGGAAAATGTTTAGTTATGGAATTAATAATTTGGGACTGGAACGGAACTCTTCTAAACGATGTCGATTTATGTGTAGAAACTATGAATTCCGTGTTAACAAAACATGGATATTCAAATCAATTATCAGTCGAAAAGTATAGAAATATATTCACTTTTCCTGTAAAAGATTATTACGGCAAAGCAGGCTTCGATTTTGAAAGACATAGTTTTGACATTGTGGGACTTGAATTTATTGAAATTTACAACAAAAAAGTCAATGATTGCTCTTTGCAACCAAATGCAATTGAAGTTTTAAGATATTTTCAGAGCAAAAAAATCAAACAAATTGTTATTTCGGCACGAGAAAAAAATGCACTGATTGATGATATCAGAACTTTTAAAATAGAACAATACTTTGATTTTATAGAAGGTATTTCAAACAACTACGCAAAAGGCAAAACAATTTTGTTCGACGATTTTTTTTCAAAAAACAATTACGATAAAAACAAGGTTCTGTTAATTGGCGATACAATTCACGATTACGAAATAGCAAAACAATTCGGTTTGAATTTTATACTGTTTGTCAAAGGTCATCAGGACGCATCGCATTTTAATGATGACAGTATAAAGACTATTGAAAATTTATCGGAAATAATTCAATTTGTTAAGTAATAAAAATAATTATAGCTGATTTTTACTAACTATTTTAAATCTTTAACAAATAAAACAAAAGAATAAACACAATTATTTAATACTCAATTATTTGCTAATTAACTCATTTGCTAATTTTAATTTAAAACTATTTGTAAATAATCATATCAATAATAATTTCTAATAAAATACTATGAATATTTCATATTGCGTAAACCAATTGCCACAATCGGCAATTCATGAAATGACCAGATTATCAAAACAATACGATAATGTTGCATTTTTGTCATGGGCAAAACCGACATCCGGTACACCAATGCATATCAACGATGCAGTTATAAAGGCAATACAAAAGGGTTTGACAGGTGGATACTCTCAAAGCTAAGGTTTGCCTGAACTTAGAGAAGAAATAATTATTAAACTTAAAAGAGATAATAACATCAGTGCCAAAACATCTGAAATATTAGTAACCGTAGGTGCAATAGAAAGTCTTATGGGAATAGTAAAACTAATAATTGTACTACACAATAGATTTTCATATATAAAATAAACCCCACCGAACTACATCACTAAAACTTTTAA
>DYKL01000619.1 GCA_020722645.1 Acetofilamentum sp.
TATATTATTTTTTTAAAATATAATTATCCTATCTTAATATTGCGGAAAAGGACATTTCGGACTTAATATAACTATGGAACTTCAATTTTGTTTAAAATTTTATTTATGATATCATCTTGCGTAATGTTTTCCGCATCAGCTTCATAACTGAGACCTATTCTGTGTCTTAAGACATCAAGGCAAATAATCTTAACATCTTCGGGAAAAACATAACCTCTATGACGAATAAAAGCCAATGCCTTTGCAGCAAGTGCAAGATTAATACTTGCTCTCGGAGATGCACCGTAATTAATAAGGTTTTTAATTTCGCTTAATCCGTACTTTTCGGGGTTACGCGTTGCAAATACAATATCAAGAATGTAATTCTCAATTTTATCGCTTATATGAATATCTCTGACAGATTTTCTTGCATTTAAAATTTTTTCTATATTTACAACCTGCGTTGCTTGGGGAAAAGAAGAACCTATATTCTCACGAATAATTAGACTTTCCTCTTCTTTTGAAGGATACCCGATTATTGTTTTAAGCATAAAACGGTCAACCTGAGCTTCCGGCAAAGGGTAAGTACCTTCTTGTTCAATAGGGTTTTGAGTGGCAAGCACCATAAACGGATTTGGCAATTTAAAAGTTTCTTCTCCTAATGTAACTTGTCTTTCCTGCATTGCTTCGAGTAAAGCAGATTGAACTTTTGCAGGAGAACGATTAATTTCATCAGCAAGAATAAAATTTGAAAAAACCGGTCCTTTTTTGACCATAAAATTTTCTTGCTTTTGGCTATAAATCATTGTTCCTATCAAATCGGCAGGTAGCAAATCGGGAGTAAACTGAATTCTGTTAAAACCTGCATTTATTGTTGAAGCGAGAGTTTTGATTGCCAAAGTTTTAGCAAGACCGGGTACTCCCTCCAATAAAATATGACCATCAGCCAGAAGTCCAATTAAAAGGCTTTCGACTAAGTGTTTCTGACCAACTATTACTTTTTGCATTTCGAGGCGAATCATTTCAATAAATTCGCTTTCTTTTTCAATTTTTGCATTTAATTCCTGAATATCAACAGAATATGTTTCCATAATTTTAAATTTTGATTATGCAATTAAATATATTTTTTAGATAAAAATCAAACTTATTAAATTTTTTTAATCATTTTTTATCAAAATTTATAAATTTTTTAAAAAAGTTTATTGCAAAAAAAAGTAACACAAACCATACAAATCATTGTATTATAGGGGAGACAAAAGCAATAAATTTAATCAATATATATTATATGTTAATAATTAAAGCTTCATAAATTTTTTAAATAAAAAAAAAATACTCATCTTTGAAGGGCAAAACACAAGAATAAATCAGATGAAACACCCATGAGAACCTTAAAGTTCTCACACCAATAGAATGAA
>DYKL01000620.1 GCA_020722645.1 Acetofilamentum sp.
TAATTTATAAAATATTCTAAATTAAATACAAAATGAGATATAACATCAGAGCGTTTATAGAAGCGTGCGCAAAAACATTTGATCTTAAAGAGCCAATAATAGAAATTGGTTCGTTCCAAGTTCCTGGGCAGGAAGAAATTGCAGAATTAAGACCATTATTTAAAGGAAAAAAATATATAGGATGCGATATGAGGCAAGGTAAAGGGGTTGATAGGATTGAAAATGTTGAAAATTTAAGTTTTGAGGATGAAAGCATAGGCACAATAATAATGCTTGATACACTTGAACATGTGGAAAACCCGTTCAATGCGCTTAAAGAGATTTATAGAGTTTTAAAACCTGAAGGTGTGGTTATTATGAGTTCTGTGATGGATTTTCCAATTCATGATTACCCTCATGATTACTGGAGATTCACGCCGGAAGCATTTAGAGTTCTTCTTAAAAAATTCCCTGCGAATATTATTGGTTACTCCGGGAATCCTAAAAAACCACATACAGTCATAGGTATAGGTTTCAAATTAAAAGATGAAATAAACCGTAAAAATTTTGAAGAATTTAAAAAGATATTGGAGCATAATAAGGAATTCAATACTTCCATATCTAAAAACCTAAGGAAAAGGATGAATAATGTGCTGATCAAAATACTTGAACTATTGAATCCCAATAAAAATATTGAGTGTGTGAAATTTGTCTTTGAAGAGAAATAAAACATTTGCTATGGATACATCATTGTATGAAAACAAAAAATCAGAAATTTACTTCTCGGGAATAAGAAGAGATATCATAAATTTAATTGATAATGGAGACAATAAAATTCTTGAAATAGGGTGCGCGAAAGGAAATACAGGATATATTTTAAAAAAAGAAGGTTATGCTAAAGTGGTTGTTGGAATAGAACTCATGGAAGAACAGGCAAAAGAAGCAGAAAAGAAATTAGATAAAGTTATTTGTGGGAACATAGAAACGATTTCGTTGGATTTTGAAGAAAATTATTTTGATTACATAATTGCAGGGGATGTACTTGAACACCTCTATAATCCTTGGAAAACAATTCAAAAACTCAAACCATTTCTAAAAGAAAAGGGATTTTTTATTGCATCCATTCCAACCATAAGAAATTTCAACATATTATTTGATTTAATATTTAAAGGTGAATGGAAGTATGTTGATGCAGGTATTTTGGATAAAACACATTTAAGATTTTTTACAAAAAAAACAATGCTGAAAATGTTTACTGAAAACGGATTTGAAATTGTAAATGTTGTACCCAATTATGATGGTATTGGACACATTATTCCCGGAAAGCACATTTCCGGAGAATTGATAAATAAGTTTACTTTTGGCTTATTTAAAGAATTTTTTGTTATTCAATATATTATTAAGGCAAAGAAAAA
>DYKL01000124.1 GCA_020722645.1 Acetofilamentum sp.
TATGCCAAAAATGTCAAATTTTACCAACAATTTTTCATAAAAGAGCCAAAAAAAACAGAGAAAAAACCTTTATTTTTGTCTTTAATTGAAGATTTTTAGGTGATTTTAACGTATTTAGAACGTGTTGAATTCATATTATTCAAATAACAAAAAAATGATTATTATCACTTTATCAGACTTATCCTTTAAAACAAAATCTCAACACATACATTCTGAAAACATTGTAAATAGGCTTATACAGAACAATTGTTATATTTATATCAAATAAAAGGTAATTATTGCTGTTTTTTAATCAAGCATATTTTTTTAATATTTATTTGTGAATATTTGCTCATAATTTAAAAACAGTATATTTTTGTATCTGTATTTATTTTAAAAAATAATAAAATGAAAACAAATGTTTTAAATGTATTGAAGTCTAAGGAAATTGATACTAATAATATTAAGGTAATATTAATTGGTGTTTCAAAATATCCTGATGATAAGCAAGTTACTGACGTTCCTAATATCAGAACGAATATCAATCTTTTGAAAAAAACTTTGACTAATCCGTCTATATTAGGTGTTAATGAAAATAATTTCGTTGTTTCTTTAAATAAATCAAAAATTGATATTGAGGTTGAATTGACTGACTTTGTTAGAAATACAACCGAAAATGATACATTGATTGTTTATTATTCGGGACACGGTTTTATCAGTAATGAAAACTTTAAGCTATACCTTTCTACAAGGGATTCTAACATAAACCATATCGAATCTACAAGTATTTGTATTGATAGGTTTGTTGAAATTATTAACTTATCGTTTTCAAAACAAAAGATTATTTTATTGGATTCTTGTCATAGTGGTTATATCCACGATTTATTTAATGATGAAAATTCGGATTTTTATAATCTTAATACGTCAGAAAAGGTTTACGTAATATCATCTTCTTCGGTTGATGAACCTTCGTATTACCCGACTGAATCTAAAAATTCACCTACTTATTTTACCGGTGAGTTGATAGATGTTTTGACAAATGGTACTGAAAATGGTAAATCATATTTGACTATAAATGAAGTTTTTAATAAAATTTCTCGTTCTTTGAAAAATAAAAATTTACCAGTACCAAGTAAGACAAACTTAAATAGTAATAAAACTGTTTTTGTTCATAACAATTATACTGACTTTTCAGATTTTAATGAAAACAGTAATAAAAGTTTATTTACGAATATATTTACTTCAATTTCTTTGTTAGTAAATTATTTCAAAAGTGATATAAACAATCAAATCAATGAGTTATGAAAAAAACATACTATTTAATAAATTATCACAGGTATTTATATCTTGATAAAAGTTTGCTTAGAAATTAAAAAACGCAATTTGAAAATTTTCACAATTGCGTTTTTTTTGTCCCCTACTCTGCTTTAAACTAATTTTAAATACTTTTTATAATTATTTATAAGAGTTTGAGCTTTTTGTCTGGCATTATAAAATTCTTCTCTTGACTTAATTTTGTCCTTAATGCTGAAATAGAATTTAATTTTTGGTTCTGTACCGCTTGGTCTGATTGTTATTTTTGTCATATCTTCCATAACAAACTGTAATACATTTGAACTTGGTAAACCCATATCAGATTGTTTGCCATTAAACAGATTAGATTCAATTCCTGTCAGAAAATCTCTGATAATAACAACATTAACTTCATTTATCAAGGCAGGAGCATCATCTCTAAAATTTTGAATAATTTCATTTATTTCAACAGCACCTTCTTTACCTTCTCTGACCAAATTAACAAGTTCTTCATAATAAAATCCATAATCAACATAAATATCAAGCAATAATTCATAAAGAGTTTTACCGTTTTCTTTTGCCCACGCTGCAACTTCTGCAATCAGGCAACCACTCATTATTGCATCTTTATCTCTTACAAAATTAGCAAATAAATATCCGAAACTCTCCTCGAAACCGCCAATAAATGTTCCAATTACTTCTCTTTCTCTCATAATATCTGCTATATATTTAAAACCTGTAAGAACATCAACAGTTTCTACATTAAATTTTGAAGCTATATCCTGAATTAGTTCACTTGTAACAACAGTTTTAACTATATAAGAATCTTTTTTAAGTTTATTTTTGTGATGAAGATTATATATTATGTAATAAGCCAAAATACTACCGGTTTGATTACCATTTAGTAATATAAACTTACCCTCGGAATTTTTAACGGCTAACCCTACTCTATCAGCATCCGGGTCAGTTGCTAAAATTATATCTGCATCTTTTTCTATAGCTTTTTCAATAGCAAGCTCTAAAGCATCTGGATTTTCGGGATTCGGACTTTTAACTGTTGAAAAATTTCCATCGGCAACAGACTGTGATTCAACTGAAATTACATTGTCAAATCCGAATAAATGCAATGCTTTGGGCATTAAATTTGTGCCTGTTCCATGTAAAGGAGTATAAACAATTTTTAAATCAGCCTGATTTTTAATAACTTCCGGATTGATTGAAGTTTCTTTAAGTTGGGCTAAATACAAAGAATCAATATCATCACCGATAATTTGAATTTTATCTTTATTAGAATTAAAATTAATATCATTAATAGATAATTGTGTTACTTCGTTGATAATTTCTTTGTCGTGAGGTGCAATAACCTGAGCACCATCTTCCCAGTAAACTTTATATCCGTTATATTCTTTGGGGTTATGAGAAGCAGTAACCACTACCCCACCCTGAGCTTTAAGATTTCTGATGGCAAAAGACAATTCGGGAGTTGGACGAAACTCTTCAAAAAGATATACTTTTATATTGTTAGCAGAAAAAACATCTGCAGCTACTTGTGTAAAATATTTGCTGTTATTTCTTGTATCACAAGCAATTACAACTTTTATTTCTCGTAATCCTTTAAAGTTTTTCTTTAAGTAGTTAGCAAAACCCTGTGTGGCAAGCCCAATGGTGTATTTATTCATTCTGTTGGTTCCTACACCCATCTTTCCTCTCATTCCTCCGGTACCAAATTCCAAATTTTTGTAAAAACTTTCTACTAATTCTTTTTCATTGTTCTTCAAAAGATTTAAAATCTCGTTTTTGCTGTCTTGGTCAATGTTGCTTTCCATCCAAGCTAAAACATTGGATTGTACAATTTCTTTCATTTTTTCTGATACTTAATAGTAAATTAATAAAAGTACATTTTTAAATTTGATTTTTATATTTTAATGTTAATAAAACTCTATTATTTAAAAGCGAAAATAAGTAAAATTATTAAATAAAAAAAATTTAGTTTAAAGAACATAAAAAACTCAGTTTGTATAAATCAAATAAAAACAAACAAGGATTTTTACTTTTTAAGTTCTTAATAATCAATTTATCAAATAATTTATATATCAATTTAAAAAAACCACAAAAATAAAATTTTTTTATTTTTAAAAAATATTTTAGCAATTTAATATCTTCAAAAGCTTCCTTTTGCTCATTAAACTGATTGTATAAGAAGAACAAATTTTTAATCCCTTTTTCGGTTTTTGACAAAAAAACATTATTATTCTCTATACCGTAATGGTAAACAGGATTTTCTATGTGATATATTTTTATGTTATTTTGTTTTAATTCGAAACCAAAAAAAGTGTCTTCGTGTCCATATCCTTTAATTTGTTCGTTAAAACGTATTATGTTGAAAATATATTTTTTGATAAAAAAATTATTCGTCTTAAAACTCTTATTTGGTTTGACATTTCTATTGGTTGCCGAGATAACTTCTCTATTAGAGCCATAAAGCCAGTGTAATAAAAAATCTTGATTTTCAGGTTTTTGTTTTGAATATTGTGTTCCGCCACATACAACATTATGATTTGTAAAATCCAAGTAATTATGTATAAATTTTCTGTTGACTGGAATCGAATCGCAGTCCAAAAAAATTAAATTTTCGTATTTTGCAATATTTGCAAGGTAATTTCTAATTTTCGATCTTCCGTAATTTTCTTGAAGTTCAATATATTTTATATTACTCAAATCATTCAATTTCTTATTTTCTTCGTATTTAATTTCTGAAAAATCATCTGCAATAATTATTTCAAATTCAATATTTTCAGCCATAGATTGCTCATATAATTCTTTTACTAAATCTGAAACGTCATAATTAAAAACAGGGATTAAAATTGATAGCATTAAATTATTATAAATAAAATTAAAATTGCAACTAATATTTTTTTTATTGTCTGCAAAAATATACAACTTAGTCATAAATTGAAAAAACAAAACATAATTTTATATGTAAGATAAAAGATTAAATTCTTTTGGCAGTTATTAAACACTTGCCAGAAGCAAAATATTGAATAATAATTTCCTCTCATTATCAATAGTTCGGTATATTTTGAAGTAATTCGTTAATATTCAGCAAATTGATTTTGTACGTGTAACAAATTAGTAATTAATTGAAAATCAATAATTTGCTTCCTTCGTTATCACTCAGGATGACGCTAATTGAAAAATTAACGAATTATTGATTAATATAGATGTATAAAAAAATGATTTTAAAAATATCTTAAAAGCACAATCTTTTTGGTAAATTTTCTGTTATTTTGCATAAACAACAAAGATAAAAAAATTAAATATGAGACAAACAGTAGTTACAATCGCTTTATTATTAACATTTTATAATTTATTTTCACAAGCTTATAAAATTGAAGTAAAAATTAAAGGTGTTGAAAATCAAGAACTTATTCTTGGACATCATAAAAACACAAATCTGCTTCCGGTTGATACAGCAAAAACAGATAAAAACGGTTATACAATTTTTTCGGGTAAAGAAGAACTACAGCAAGGAATGTACTTTATATTTTTACCATCAAAATCATATTTCGATTTTATTTTAGGAGAAGACCAGACATTTTATTTAGAAAACGATACAGTAGATTTGTACAAAAATTTAAAAACCAAAGGTTCAGATGAAGTTCAGGTTTTTGTTGATTATCATAATTTTTTAATAGAAAATAACTTGAAAATGACTGAACTTAGAGAGCAATACAAAAATGAAAAAGATGAAGCTAAAAAGAAAGAAATACAAGAATCTATGAATCAGATAAATACAAACTATGAGACCTATTTTAATGAAATTGTAACAAATTATCCCGACTTTTTTTTCACAAAATTTCTAAAAGCCACAAAAGATGTAAAAGTACCCGAAACTATAAAAGACAGAAATGCACAGTATTTTTATTACAAGAATCATTATTTTGATGATTTTGATGTTTCAGACAGAAGATTGCTTTACACACCAATTTATGAGAACAAAATTGATGTTTATTTGGACAAGGTGGTTCTTCAGGATCCTGATACATTAATCGAAGCTTTAAACTTTTTATTAACTCAAACTGAAAAAGATGAAGAGTTGTACAAATATATGCTTATACACCTTTTCAATAAATATGCAACAAGTAATTATATGATTCACGAAAATATGTATGTCTATTTAGGTGAAATATATGTAGAAAAAGCCACGTGGAGCACAGATTCATTTAAAAATGAACTAAAAACTAAAGTAGTTCGCAAAAAAAATTGTCTGATTGGAAATTTAGCTCAACCTTTAAGAATGACTCTTTTACCTCAGGATTCTTTAGCCATAGAAGAAATGAGAATACCATTAGAGTCAATGAAACAACAGGGACTTGAAATAGAAAAAGATAAAACAAGGACATTTGAAGAAAAATTGCCCGAACTTTCGCATTTGATAGCTGAGTATATGTCTTTTTTTCCAGATGACAGAGAATTGTATGAAGTCCCTGCTAAATACACAATATTATGGTTTATGTCGCCGGATTGCAGTCATTGCAAAAAAGAAACTCCATTATTTTATAAAGAGTATGTTGATAAATTAAAAGACAAAAACATAGAAGTTTGGGCAATATATATGGAACAGAACACAGATAACTGGGCAAAATTCTCGAAAGATATAGGCGACTGGTTTACTTTTATTCAAAATAATAAGATGTATGAATGGTATAATGTATGGAATCCTTTTGATAATTATCGATTTAAGTACGATATAAATAGTTCTCCCATATTATATTTATTAGATAAAGACAAAAAAATATTAGCCAAAAGAATTGGATATGAACAAGCAATAGAAATTATACTTGAAATGGAAAAAAGAGAAAATAATAAATAATCTAAAAATTTAATTTACAAGTATATATAGAAATTATATTAAGCATAACTTTAAAACTACATTTTTTCAGGAACATCAATTCCTAAAAGCCCCAACGCAGTTTTAATAACTAATGCTACATTTTGTGACAGCTTAAGTCTGAATTTTTTTGTTTTTTCATCAGAATCAGATTTAATTATAGGTGTATCCTGATAATAACTATTGAAATTTTTAGCCAAATTATAAGTATAATTTGCAATTAAAGCAGGATTAAGAGTTTTTGCGGAATCATTAACAACATTTTTAAATTCATTTAATTCTTTTATTAATTCTATCTCCTTGTCTTTAAGCATTATATCGTAGTCTATTTGATTATCAAATTTAATGTTTTCATTGTAAGCTTTATTAATTATAGAATTAATACGGGTATAAGTGTATTGAATAAATGGACCTGTATTACCATTAAAATCGATAGATTCTTTGGGGTCAAACAGCATATTTTTTTTAGGGTCAACTTTTAAAATAAAATATTTTAACGCTCCCATAGCAATCTTGAATATTATATCATTATAATTTTGGTCGGATTTGTCAATTTTCCCGAGTTCCTGAGAAAGAGCATCAGCAGTATTTATCATTTCCTCAATTAAATCATCAGCATCGACCACTTTACCTTCTCTGGATTTCATTTTACCTTCCGGCAATTCTACCATTCCATAAGAAAAATGTTCTAATTTGTCAAACCATTCGTAACCGAAAATTTTCAGAACCTCTCTCAGGACTTTAAAATGATATATTTGTTCATTTCCGACAACATAAAAATGTTTGTCAAATTTTAGCTCTTTAAATCTATCAACAGCAGTTCCAATATCCTGAGTAATGTAAACAGAAGTGCCATCTGAACGTAGAAGTATTTTTTTATCAAGACCTTGCTCTGTTAGGTCAATAGTAACAGAATTATCATTTTCAAGAATAATATTACCTTTCGATAATTCTCTTAGAATAATATCCTTACCTTTCAAATAAGTTTCTGACTCATAGTATATTTTGTCAAAAGTAACGCCCAATTTCTGATAAGTTTCATTAAATCCGTCTATAACCCAAGAATTCAACATAGACCATAATTCAACAACCTTTTTATTACCTCTCTCCCATTTCTTAAGCATTTTTTTTGCTTCACAAAGTAATTCGGATTTTTCAGTTGCTTCGTTTTCAGGAATACCTGTTTTTATAAGATTTTTAATTTCATTATCGTATTCAGTCTGAAATTTCACATAAAAATCACCTATTAAATGATCACCCTTCTTATTTGCAGATTCCGGCGTAATGTTATTTCCCCATTTTTCCCATGCAACCATAGTTTTACATATATGAATTCCTCTGTCATTTAGCAAACTGACTTTAATAACTTCATTATTGTTGAAAGTCAAAATATTAGATAGAGAAACGCCTAGAAGATTGTTTCTAATGTGCCCCAGATGAAGCGGTTTATTTGTGTTGGGTGAAGAAAATTCAATAACAATTTTTAATGGATTTTCATTTTGTATTTTGCAGGAATTCTCATCAAATTCAATGTTATATTTTATCCAGTATTTGCCGGAAATTTTTAAATTTAAAAAACCTTTAATTATTTGATAATCAGTTATAAAATCAAGTTTATTTTTTAATTCATCACCTAAAAATTTAGCTAGCTCCTGAGGTGTATTTTTTGAAAAACTAAGTAATGGAAACATAACAAGTGTATAGTCTCCATCAAACTCAGATTTTGTTTTTATAGGAAAAAAAGATTTTTCACTTAATTGTACAGAATATTTTAAATTGAAAATTTCTTTAGCTGTGTTAGAAATAACTGAAGTTATCATGATTTTTTTTACAAAAATAAAAATATTAAAATAATATCATTAATAATTTAACAATAATTCGTTAATTTTTCAATTAGCGTCATCCTGAGTGATAACGAAGGAAGCAAATTATTGATTTTCAATTATTTACCAATTTGTAGCTCGTATAAACATAATTCGCTGAATATTAACAAATTACTATGAAATATACCGAACTATTGATTAAAAAAAAATAGAAAAATAAGTGAATTTGATTGAATCGAATAATTGTTTGACTTTTATATCTAATAATTAAACAAAATTGAAATTTAAAAGATGACAAATTGTCAGTATACTTGGTTCGGATTATTTATAATAAAGTACCTAAATTTTTAAAAAAAATGAAATAGCTAACCCGAAACAAAAAGTAAGCGAAAAATAAAGAGTTAATAAAAAACACTATTTATCTGATAATCAATGATTTATGAAAATTTTCATTAAACACACAGAAATAGGGAGATTTTAAATATTTCTATATAGCTGAATTTCAGTTATTTATATTTTTTATGAATACTTACGTATAGATAAAAAAAATTGAAAATATTTTTTATATCACACTGATTACATTTATAAACAGCACACAAAAATTTAAGTTAAAAATTGTTACACATGTAAACAAATCTTTATGACATCAAATTGATTTACAAAGATTTACCTTATGTGTTTAAATATATTGTTATGTAATTGTATGCCACTATGCTGTTTTACATTTGTAAACACATGTTTTAGTTTACATTTGTAAACATAATTATTCGATTTACTTAAAGCTGCTATTTAAAACAACAATATTAAATGTATTTAAAAAGGGTTTTTGAATTTATCTTCTCTAATGATGATATTGAAATTAATTCAACTACTAAAACATAATTTATAATACGAATCAAGAATTGAAGTTTTACTGGCAGGTGCAGATAAGTTCAGGACAAGTAACTGTAAAAGGCGAATTGTCTTAATCATCTATCTGTACCATAATATCTCATCTGATTTAAAATAAACACATAAATGCTAATTTTCATCATCATTATTGCAATGCTTAATTAGATTTATTTATAGAGAAATACAAAACTAATTATTTACATCCTAACTTTAATTGAAAATTTCACACTACAATCTCAAATTACTGATATTCAAA
>DYKL01000621.1 GCA_020722645.1 Acetofilamentum sp.
GAATGGTATGAATATGGTGCAAGGAACTATGACCCGCAAATTGCACGCTGGTGGGTTATTGACCCGATGGCTGAAAAAAGGCAATGGCTAAGTCCATATCAGTATGGACAGAATAATCCTATTATAATGATTGACCCAGATGGTATGTTAGATGATTGGGTTATTACAGGAAATCTTGTTCAATGGGATGATCGAGTTACAAACCAAGAAAGTGCTGAAAAATATTATGGTAGTGACGCACAATACGCAGGAAATGACGTAGTATATACTAATAATGAATTTGGAGAAGGAGTATTTTTTTATAAAAAGACAGAAGATGGAATGACATTGGGTAATAATACAAATATGGTAATAACTGAAAATGGCGAATTTCAAATTAACATGGAAGCAATTGTTGTGAAAGGAGAAAAACATGAAAATACAGAGTCTGATATTAAACAAAATGAAGGAAAATCTTTTGGCGAAAAAGCTGATGATTGGGCTAATAGTTGGGGACCTGATTTTGCTAATGTGATGTTAAATATAAACCCATTATATACAGTAATGAACTCTGCTAAAACAATTTCTACAGGAAAAGACATTATGGGGAGTGAGAAGAAAGGAGCAGGACAAAGAGTAATATCACCATTAATTTCCGTTGGATTTGCTCTATTTCCAAGTGCATCTGCTGCTGATGGTATAATAGAAACACCTATAAGATATTTTTTAGATTGGTCTCAACAAAAAGCAACTGAAAATATTTACAAAGAAAAACATTAAAGTGATTTATGAAATTTCCAATTATAATTGAAGATAAAAAGAAACGAAGATTAAAATTTTTCATTGCAATTAGTTTTATTTTTATTATTCTTGAAAGTATGTTTTTTTATCCTGATGATGAAAATAATTTGAAAATTATTCTTCTTTTTGGCTTTCCAAGCTTAATTTGGCTTATAGCTGTATTATATTCAAATTTTAAAATAAGAGCTTACAAAAAAATCGCTGATTTAGAATATAAAGATAAAAATCTTTTTTGGAGAGAAAATTCTTTAAAATTTGAAGATATTAAAATTATAAAAATCACTTATAGAAGCTACTATGGTGTTTGGGTAAGATTAAATGTTACACAAGGAGACAACAATGAAATTTTTATTTTAACTAATGATAATAAACAAATCCGTTTTAAAATATTATTAGAAAATAAAAACAGTTTGGTTTTACTTACCAAATTTATTAGTATACTGAAAGAGAATAAAGTCAATGTCCTTTTTTATCAAGATATGAATAGAATTTATCCACCACCAAAGTGAAAGGAAGTACGGCGATAATGATGTGATAAAAAAATATAACTATTCCTACGACGGTCTAAACCGCATTCATACAGCCGTTTATTCCGATAATCAACAAAGA
>DYKL01000622.1 GCA_020722645.1 Acetofilamentum sp.
GTCTTTTATTGAAAATCAGATGCTAATACTTTATAGACCCTTACATGGCAGGCTTTTCAACTTTATAAACTTGGTCTTGGTTTAAAACCGTTGAAATTTCAGTTGCGGACACCTGAAATGTCGGTAATAGACGCTTTTGTCGGTGTCCCCACCGACAAAATCAACAGGTTTAAACCAATACCATAAACTTTATGAACTAACTCTTATTAAAAATAATTATGAAGAAAATATATTCATCTGTTATTTTTTTGGTTGTTGTCTTTTGTCTTAATGCACAAAATTTTGATGATGCCCAAAAATATTATTTTGTTACCGAACATAACACTCACAGAGAAATTGTAGGCTCTCCCGATTTGATTTGGTCAGACACTCTTATGCTCGAAGCTCAGGAACAAGCCGACTTAATTGCTCAAAATCCTTATTCCGTCAAAGCTGATGACTATTACGGTGTTAATATCTACCGCTCTGCGAATGAACCATCTGCCAAAGAAGTAATATCTTTCTGGGTTGCAGAACAAAGATATTTTCACGGCGAAGAAATGACTGAAAAAAATCTGTTAAATTTCGGGCATTATACACAAGTCATCTGGAAACAGACTGTGTCGGTTGGTTGCGCCATATCTAAAACTCAGGGTGGCACTTATATACTTGTTTGCCTTTATAATCCTAAAGGTAATATTATAGGACAAAAAGCATATTGAAAAAATTTTTTATATTTGCAAAAGTAAACACCCTTTTTACTTAAAAAATGCAAACAACTGAAAACTTCGACATATATTTTAAATATCACCGTCAGGAAACATCAAAAGATTCAAATGGAAGCGAAGAAATTTTTATTCTAAACGGAAAAAATATTTCTTTTACAGAACAACACTGGGGATTCAAATCAGAAAAAAAGCCCAAAATCAACGATAGCCGAATTTTATCGGACAAAGACCTAAAAAAAATTGTTGATTTTATAAACGAAAAAAAACTTAACACCGACATCAATCAAAAAATTGAAGAAAAACAATCATTTTCGTTCAATACTTTTACATATACACTGATTAATAATCTTTCGTCGCCAAACTGCACCATAACCTTAGAAACAAATACCTTACAATCAGACAACAAACTGCTGTTAAGCCTCTCAAAACTAAATACAATACTGAAATTGATGTTTATTTGAGGAATAATTTATAAATCAAAACGCTATCAATTTAATTGATGTATCATAACTAAAGACTTGTAGTTATTATCGGATTACAAACACAAAAAGCAGTAAATCAAAAAAAAACGAACCTGTTTATTTATAAATTACCTTAAATCCGCAAGTCTTTTCGTAGACTTTGTTTTTTTCTTCTAAGGCTTTGTCTTTTTCTTCTAATTGTTTTTCTATTTCCTTTTTG
>DYKL01000125.1 GCA_020722645.1 Acetofilamentum sp.
TATGCCAAAAATGTCAAATTTTACCAACAATTTTTCATAAAAGAGCCAAATTTTAAAATATCAATTTTATCGCCTTTGTTATGATTGAACGATATAATTGTGTCATTTTCGGTTTTTGACCAATAAAATATTTTGCCTTTTTTATCAATAACGGCTGCATATTGACCGTCATAATTGACATCTGTTTGATTGAAATCATTTTTGTTTTCCAATTCATATAAAATTTTATCGGTGCTTGCATCATAAATAATCCACTTTTTGTCAGAAGTTATAATACTTGCGGTTGAGTTTTTGAACGAAGCCGTTGTTATTGGCGAACCAACTTTTATTTTTTTTGTTTTTCTACCTGTTTTTGCATCAAAAATGTAGAAATTTGGGCTATTTTTATAAAAAATCACTATTTTTTTTTCATTATTGAAAAAGAAATAATCCAAAATGTTGCCTTTTTTATGTTTAATTGTTTTGATTTTATCTGATGTAAAATCATAGCTGTAAAGTTTGTTTCCAGTTTTGAAGATAGTATTATTGCTTAATTGTGATATCTTGTAGTCTTTTAATGTCCTTTTTGTATGGATTGACCTTATTATATCTCCTGATGATACAGACTCGTAGTATAAATTACGAAAGTCATTAAAAATTAAATTGTTACCATCACCCGAAACTTTAATTTCTTTATTAGTTGCCGAATTTTTTTTCAATAATATCGGGTCAGTAATAATATTTACTTTAATCAAGCAACTGTCGCTGACAGTTCCCGGAATTAGCCAATTATATTCAGGTTTTGTGTTTTGATTTATCCAAGTGTAATTATTGCCGTTATCTGTTGATAAATAAAGATTTACAAATTTATTTGGTGTTTTGTTTCTCCACTTTATGTCGGTATATGAACCTGAATAGAAGTTTTCGCCACCATTGGGTGTTAATAATATCAGATTTCCCGGAATTGAAAAATTTGCAATATTACCCTGAAAAATATAGAACTTCTTAGCAGGACAAACGTCTGTTTCTACTTCTACCTCGGTGTATGTTTCTTTGTCAGAATTATAAGCATCGACTTTGATTACTAATTTTTCTCCCGGATTAATAATCGCCGGTAATTCAAAATCATAACTTAAATTGAAATATGTTGTATCTTTAATTTTGATAGACTTTATTGTAGCAGGTGTATTTGCGAGAATTTCTATTTCATCTGTTTTTTTATTCAAAAACAGGTCAAAAGCAACAAGTATTTTGTTAAAATAAATACCTTTTGTTTGTGACGCTGAAATCTCATAAAAATAAGAAGTTTGATATTTTTTTCTTGCCGAAAATGTGAAATTTATCAAATCTTCGCAAGGTCTTTCTGCCTCCCAGTAGATAGTACCGTATAAGTCATAAATCTCAAAAAGGATACTAAGGTATGCTTTTTTAGCCTCGTCGGTGTTTTTAATATTTTCAAAATATTTTGCGTTAGTTTGATTTGTTATCTCTGCCAAATCAAAAGGCATTGGCATATTTAGTGTTATACAATAAATTTTTGCACCCTTGTCGTTAGCAAAATTTGATATTTTTTCGTAATTTGCACTACTTAAACCATCTGTAAGAAAAATAATTACAGGTTTGCTGTTTTTCCTACCGGATAAAATATTTAACGCACTGTTTTTGTTTTCTAACAATGCTACATCATAATCAGTTCCACCTCCGGCTCTTAAATTTTTTACACAACTTAATAATTTTGTCTTATTTCGTGTAAAATCCTGATTTACATACAAATCTGTATCAAACGAAAGTATTGAAAGTTCGGTAAACGAAAATGGTGTCAGGTTTATAAAATCTGTTAATGCCATTTTTACAAGTTCGATATTTGTACCTGACATTGAACCAGAAACATCAACAACCAAAACAACCGATTGCATTATGTTTGTGTCTTTCGGATTTATTATCTTTATTATGTTTCGTTCTTCGTCGTCTTCAACTATGCTACTTTCATCTATTGTCAAATCCTTTAAAATCTTAAAATTTTCGTCTAAGGCAATAAATTTTGCACTGACAATTGGATAGTCCGATGTGTCAACTTCGATGATTTCAAGATGTTGCGAAAAAGCAACAATCGGAACCAAAACTAAAAGGGTAATCATTAATTTTTTCATTTTTGTATAATTTACAGGTTTCTAAAAAAATATTTTTTTAAATACGCCCGTTTAAGTGCTCAGACCCTGTAAATCACTTAAATACAAAAATAATTTAGGTGAGTATTTTTTTATACAGGAAAATAAAACGCTGAAATTTTAAAATTATTGTACTTTTTTTTAAAAAAATTATTTTGATTTAACCCGCATTATTCATAAATAATGCTGACGATTAAGAATAACTAGCAAATTTGGGGTTTTACAAACACCCAAATTTGAGTTATTCTAATAAGCCTGTCCCGATCTATCGGGAGGGTTTCCTGAATTGCAACCCGCTAATCTAACCGCATTCATAAAAATTTTAATAATTTTTATGAATAATTCAGGTTAAAAATTGTCAGACACTTCAAAAGTGTCTGACAATTTTTGTTTTAAGCTGATTTGTAGGTTGCAAAATTAGAGGTACATTGGCTGTTTCGGGATTACAAATCCCGAACAGAGTGTTTGGTTGCCCTGCCAAAAATTGCCCCCTTCCGGCTTCGTTCCACTTCGCCTTTTGGGGCAATTTTTGGCAGGGCTGTATATAAACCCCCTGCCCCCTTTAAAAAAGGGGGAAACACCCCCTGCCCCCTTTTTCAAAGGGTCTGGGGATTTTCTTCATTCTTCTTCTGCTTTCTGTTTTAGGCGAACTATTGGCTGCGAGCAATACGGAACCCGTCGTTGCTGTCCCTGTTAGTGGGAATGTTGCTGCGACGATTAGCCGAACGACAGAACTTAGCGTAGTAGATCCAACTGCCACCACGCAAAACCCGATAAGAGCCGGTTGAAGGTCCAATAGGATTTGTAACATTGCCGATATAATCATCAAACCAATCATGGCACCACTCCCAAACATTGCCGTGCATATCATACAAACCATAAGAATTTGGAGAAAAACTACCTACTTCTATTGTTTTTTCTCTGTAAGTGCCTTTGGCATTGCCATTGTATGGAATATTGCCGTCATAATTTGCCTGGCTTGTTGTGAGGTTGTTGCCGGTATAGAAAGGTGGATACACGCCTTGGCGTGTATCTTCACCACGGCAGGCATATTCCCACTCTGCCTCAGTAGGCAATCTATATCCTTTTACTTTGGTTATGTCGGTTGTTTTATTGCCGTTGGCATCAAGCAAATTGCCTGTCCTTTCGTTGTACGCCACCGGAAATCCCTCTTTTTTGCTCAAAGCATTACAGTATTTGATTGCATCCCACCAGCTTACGTAATAAACCGGATAATTATCACCTACTCCGTAATCTTTTGCATAATCATTGCCCATCAGATTTTCATATTCAGCCTGAGTTACTTCATATTTACCCATCAGAAAATCATAAGAAAATGTTACCTGATGTTGGGTTTCATCATCCTCTCTTTCAGGCTCGTTGCTTGGGCTGCCCATTGTAAAGGTTTTATTTTTGGCAGAAATTAGAACCATATTTTCAGGCACTGAAACATTGTTTACATTTTTATTTTTTTCAATCTGTTCTTCAGATGTACTTAAATCAAATTCCTTCTCAATCCTTGCTTTTTCTTCCTCCGAAAACTCATTATTTTCAAACTCCACATATTTTAATTCCGGCATTTGTTCCATCTCTGCAGGAAGGGTTTTTAGCTGGTTGCTTTCAATGTTTATTTCCTGCAAATTATCTAATTCTGTTATTTCGTCTGGCAAAACTGTTAGTTGGTTGTGGCTGAGGTCTATTTTTTCGAGCTTTTCTAATTTACCTATTTCTTTGGGCAAGGTTGTGATATTGTTGTTTGATGCATTTAGTTCCTTTAATGAGCTCATTTTGGCTATTTCGGGCGGCAGATTTTCGAGTTTGTTGTTGTTTACATACATTTCTTCTACCTGATACAAATCGCCTATACTTGTGGGCAGTTGTTTTATGTCGTTATTGCTCAAATCAAGATGTTGCAGGTTATTCAAACATAAAATTCTCGGGTTTACTTCGGCTATTGTGTTGCTGTTTATTCGAAGGTCTTTTAACTTTGTTAATTCGCAGATTTCATCGGGTATTTCGCTTATTTGGTTGTCCCAAACATAAAGGGCTTCTATTTGTTTTAATTTACCTATTTCTTTGGGTAATTTGGTTATTTGATTGTTGTAACAACTTAAAATTTTAAGTTGTTCTAATTCAAAAACACTTGCCGGAATTGTGTCAAATTTATTGTTTTCTATGCCCAGAATTTCCAAATTTTCTAATTTCCCGACGGTTTCGGGTAGTTCTGATAGTTCATTGCCCGATAATTTCAGTGTTTCGAGCTTTGACAGTTCGGATATTTCATTTGGTAATGCTTTTAAATTGCAATTTTCCAGAACAAGGGTTTTAAGTTTAGATTTTGTGAATAATTGTTTAGGTAAACTGTCAAAATTATTTGGCTGTTCGGCTGTTCCGCTGAGGTCAAGATATTTCAGGTTCGGAAGGTTCAGAAACTCGGTCGGAAAATCGTTTAAACCGGTTGATTTTATTTTTATTCCGGTAGTCCAACGTAAATATCGCAGCGGGATTTGTTCGATAGAATCAACAGAAATTTTTAAATCCGTTATCAGCGGTAATGTCCGCAAAACCGCATAAACACTGTCGTATTGCAAATCAGAGTTGCCGATTAAATTGATACTTTTAAGATTTTTGCACAACAAGACTTCTGCCGGCAGATATTGTAAATTGGAATTTGAAAAATCAAGTTCGTAAATTTCTTCGTAGTGCCAAGTACCAAAGTAATCTTGTGAATTGTTTTGTATTGCGGCTTTTTCGAAGGTCGCTGTTTGTGTTTGTTGATACAAACTGTCAGTTTTTGCTCTTTCTGCTTGTAAATCAAGATATTGTTGCTTGATTTTGTTCCGTATGGCATTTTGATAAGCCGCAACTTCTTGTTTTTGTTCTTTACTTAGTTTCAACTCGGCAGCGGCATCATAGAACTGCTGTGCCATAAAATAATCGCCCGTTTTTTCACACGAATCGGCTTTTGATACTAATTTTTCGTAGTCTTTTGTTTGCGAATAAACACTTGTTATTATTACGCTAAATATCAGAAAAAATAGAAATCGTTTCATTTTTTTATGTTAAATGTTTGGTCCAAAATTATATTTTTTTCGGGAATATAAAAAAAAAAATTACAGTTAGGATATATTGTTTACCGGCTTGTTGAAAATAGTTAGCTGAGGTAGTTTTGGGATTGAAAGTTGCAAAAAGCGTGGAGTTAAAACCGAAAGAAACAAATTATCTAATTATCACATTATCAAATTATCACATTATCACATTATCACATTATCACATTATCACATTATCACATTATCACATTGGCTAATTACCACATTGGCACATTAAATTTTTTTTTGGTTAGAAAAAATTTATATCTTTGCAAAAATTTAAACAATATTGAAATGGGAAAAGGCGATAAAAGATCAAAAAGAGGAAAACTTTTTGCAGGTAGTTTCGGGAAAACCCGTCCACGCAAAAAAGTTAAAAAAAATCAAACTAATACTTCAAAAAAGGATTAGTTAGTAAAAACCTCTATTTCAGGAGGTTTTTTTATTTTATATAATTGAGTCGGGTCTAAAAAGTATAAACATTTTAGCTTATCAAATACAAATAGCTGATTATCAACATTATAATAAAATTTTTAAAAGTACAGACGTTGCATACAAAGTTTCTAAAAAAACCTTACACCGATATACTCCCGATAAATCGGGACAGTCAGGGGCAAGCTAGTGCAGTCTTTTAGACCCTTTCAGTGCAAGCTTTTAGACCCTTTCAGGGCAGGCTTTATAGACTAAACTCAATTTTCTAACATTTTTTTAAGGCTATCAAACCAGTGCTGGATTTGAAGATTAAAATCAGTTTTAATTTTTTCTTTGCTCATTACACTATAAAAAGGTCTTTTAGCCGGTCTGGGAAATTTTTCGGAAGAAACAGGAACAACATTACATTCAATTTTTTTAATATTACAGATTGCTTTTGCAAAATCGTACCAAGAACAGACACCCTCGTTTGAATACTGATATAATCCATAATTTTGGACATTTTTATTAGCAATGTCATCTGCAATTTTTAGGCAGCAATAAGCCAAGTCTGCTGCATTTGTAGGGCAACCTATCTGGTCGTTGACAACTTCTATTTGGGGCTTTTCGGTAGCAATTTTAATAATGGTTTTGACAAAATTATTTCCAAAAACACTGTATAACCAAGAAGTTCGGATATTTATCCCTTTTTTGTATTTAAGAACCGCATTTTCGCCGCCAAGTTTAGTCCTTCCGTAAGCACTCTGTGGATTCGTAGTGTCATTTTCGGTGTAAGGCTTATGATTTTTGCCATCAAAAACATAATCAGTCGAAATGTTAATCAAAGGGATATTATATTTTTTTGCAACTTCGGTAAGATTTTGCACACCGGTAACATTTATTAAAAATGCGTTTTCATAATCTTCTTCGGCTTTATCAACGGCTGTATAAGCGGCACAATTTACAATAAAATCTATTTTGTTGCTCTCAACATATTCACTTACCATTGATTTTTTTGTAATATCTAAATCTTCAACATCAACAAAAAAATAGTTAAAAGAAAAAGTTTTAGAAATTTTTTCGATTTCGTGTCCTAATTGTCCTTTTGAACCGCAAATCAGTATATTTTTCATTGTTATATTTTTTTATTATTTTATTTTTCCGGAAAACGTTTTTTGGAAATCCTGAAATTGAGATGTTTTGTATGAATCAGAAGAAAAGTAAAAAAGAATAGGTTCTAATTGTTCAGGGGTTAAATAGCTCTTAATTAGGGTTATAACTTTAAAATTTTCGTCTAAAATAACTACGGAAGGGAAAAAAAATTGTTGCTGAAAAATCTCCAAAGCAAGTTCGTTTGGTTGTCCTACGCCAAGACTTTTATAATCTCTGCCATTTATCGAAATAGTGTTTTGATAAGCAGCATTAAAAGATATAAGATAAAAATTTTTGTTAATCTCGTCAGCAATAACTGAATTTGAGAAGGTTATTTTTTCCATAACTCTGCAACTGTTGCACCAGTCCACATAAGTATAAAGCAAATACATTTTTTTTGTTTGTTTTGAAGCTTCAAAAGCTTTTTCAAACGAAGTCCAGTCAGGTGTACCTAAAGTATCGGGTTTATTTTCGTCAGGAATATTTTCAATATCTTTAGCAAACTTTTTAGGGTATCTGAACATAAAAGCAGTATGAAAATCGTTGAAATCGACAAAATTGTTAAGACTTTCGGCAAAATAAATAATAAAAGGCTCTATCTGATATGGTTCAAGATATCCGGGAACAGGAAATGACTGGTTATTTGTTGATATAAAAACAGTTGTAGGAAAACTTAACTTGCCGTTAGTCAATTTAATAACAAGCGAATTGTATTTACCTTGCGGACCGTATTTTTTATTTCTAAAAGTTAAAGTATCTTTGGTTTCGGCATTTATCTGAATAGGATAAAAATTAGTGTTTATGTAACCGGCAATTGATTTATTTGAATAAGTAGTCTGCAGCATATACTTACACCAGCCGCACCAATTAGTGTATATATCAATAATATATGGTTTTGGATGAGTTTTGTTCAACTCTTCGGCTTTTTCAATGGTTATCCAGTTAACTAATGATTTTTCAGTAGTATCAACCTGAGAGTATAGGTTAAGCGATAAGAAAAATAAAATGAAGAATAAAAACCTGTACATAATTAGATATTTTTTAATGCCATTTTTAAAGCAGTATAATCGGTATCAATAATAACGTAATTAACATCGTTTGTATTGTTATCAACCAATGGTATTATGCGTCTTTGAATGTGAAATGTATTTTCACCCAGTTTGTGTTCAAAAGTAAATTGTATAGGTTTGTTGTCATTTTTGCACTTTACTATTAACTGTTTAATCTCTTCATCTTCAAAATCAAAGAAATTAATTTTTTTATTCTTCAAATCTTCTTCGGTATATTTATATAATTGCAAAAAGCTTAAATTATTCCACAGAATACTTTGTTCTTTGTTCAGAATAACAATCCCGTCCATCGTATTATTAATAATTGTACTCAACTTATCAACTTCAAATTTTTTAATAAATAATTCACGTTCCTGAATTTTTATCATAGCAAATACCTGTTTTATTTTAGTATTGTTGAAATAAAAAAGAAAGATTACAACGATAGTCATAAAAATAAAACCAGCCAGAAACAGATTCTTCATCATTTTTTGAGTCTGAATTTGAGTTTTGTACATAAAAATCTCATCAAATGAATTATCTTCGGGTAAATAATCATAAGATAAATTATTAAGACTGTCGGTAGGTATTGGATATACAAAGCTTTTGTTAGAGTCTTTCTGAGAAAAAACAGACAAAGGAATCAGATAAAATAAAATCAGGATTAAAAATTGATATTTCATTGCTTTATTATTTCATTGTTTCATTGTTTCATTGTTTCATTGTTGCATTGTTGCATTGTTTCATTGTTGCATTGTTGCATTGTTTCATTGTTGCATTGTTGCATTGTTTCATTGTTGCATTGTTGCATTGTTGCATTGTTGCATTGTTTCATGAGTTTTCAACGGTTTTAAACCAAGACCGATATTTCCAATATGACAAAAAGTGGGTAAATACCACGTATAATAGTCCTGCTGGAAGCAACTTGTCTGCATTAATAGTCTGATGTTCAATTAAGAACAATGTACAATTAATTGCACTTAGGAATTTTTATATTTTTTAAATGCTAAGATCCTTACAGGACAAGTTCAAGCAAGATATTTCCAATATGACTGGGGGTGGGGGTAAATTCCACCTTAAATTCAACTATTTAATTCAAGTGCGAAACTTCAGTTAAATTATCAAATTATCAAATTATCAAATTACCAAATTATCACATTAACTAATTATCACATTGGCACATTAACTAATTATCACATTGGCA
>DYKL01000126.1 GCA_020722645.1 Acetofilamentum sp.
TATGAGTAGGCTAGCGACAAATTCTTAATACAAGGTTTCGGACAATAATGATTTGTAATCAGAAAGTACTATATTTTTATAATAAATTAAGATTTTCGGATTACGTCCTACGGTTGTGAGAAAAGTTGCAAATCTGAAAAAGCGTGGCAAGTAATATACATTTTAAAGTGTTTTAAAGTCTTGAAACTATGCTTAAACATTTCTGTTAGCAACAATAATAATGACTTAGAAAATAAATTTACTATGATTTGAATAAAACAATAAAATTCATTAAATTTGCATAAAAATAAAAGATATGCAAGAACCTGAAAATACAATAGAAATAAAACAAAAATTTATAAATCCATTTACAGATTTTGGATTTAAAAAAATATTTGGCTCTGAACCAAATAAAGATTTATTAATTGATTTTCTAAACGAACTTTTAAAAACAAAAGAGAAAATCAAGAATTTAACTTACAAGAAAACAGAACATCCGGGGTCAACCGAAGCAGATAGGAAGGCGATTTTTGATTTGTATTGTGAAAATGAAAAAGGCGAAAAATTTATTGTTGAATTACAAAAAGTTAAACAACAATTTTTTAAAGACAGAAGTTTGTATTATGCAACTTTCCCAATACAAGAACAAGCAATAAAAGGTGAATGGAATTATGAACTAAAAGCAGTTTATTGCATTGGTATTCTTGATTTTGTGTTTGACGACAAAGATAAAGATAGATTAGTTGTAGATGAAATCGGATTGATAAGCAAAAAAACAGGAAAAGTTTTTAACGACAAATTGAATTTTGTTTACGTTCAAATGCCAAATTTTACTAAAACAGAAGACGAATTAGAAACCCACGAAGAAAAATGGTTTTATCTATTAAAAAACTTACATAAATTTGATAGAATACCGTCAAAATTACAAGATAAAATTTTTAAAAAAGTATTTAAAATTGCTGAAATTGCAAAATATTCAGCAGACGAAAAACAACAATATATTGACAGTTTAAAATACTATCTTGATTTAAAAAATTCTTTGGATTATGCAAAATATGAAGGGAAAATTGAGATAATAATTGAAATGATAAAAGAAGGAATGAATAACGAATTAATTAATAGATTGACAAAACTGTCTTTTGAAAATATTGATAAAATTCGCATTGAATTGAATGATAAACGATAATGCAGCTAATATTTACTAAAAACATCAACTTATTAAGGCGACCTCACGCAGCGAAGTAAGTAATTGTAGGCATTCGTGGTAAATGAAACATAGTGTAAGTAAATTACACTTTAAGTTATTGAAACGGAACTGCTTTGAAATCAAGCTACCACGCATTACATTATTGTTAGAGTTCATTGTAAAAAAGAAAAATTAATTTTTAATATAAACAAAAAAATGAGTATTTCAATTTTAATTTTTGTTTTTGGTTTTTTGTTTGGTGGAATTTTGCAATATGCAAAACTGAACAAATATAACACGATTAGTGGCTTGGCATTACGAAAAGATTTTGCCGTAGCTAAAGCAATTTTGATTGCAATTGGTGTAGGTGCTATCTTTATTAATCTTGAAATTGATTTGGGATTTGCAAACTATCACACTAAACCCTTTATTTTAGGAGGAATTGTTTTCGGTGGACTAATATTTGGTTCGGGTATGGCAATTTTAGGTTATTGTCCGGGTACTCTGCCGGTTTCGGCGGGTGAAGGTTCAATAGATGCTTGGGTTGGAATTGCCGGCGGATTATTCGGCGGAATAATTTACACAGTTTCCCTACCTTTTTTTAAAGATATTTTGGGTCCAGATTTGGGAAATATTACCTTAAAAACAGCATTTGATGAGAATAACAACTTGTTTAACTTACTTGGTTTTGTGATTGCAGCCTCGTTGATTGCCGCTATGTTTTGGCTTCATAAAATTGAAAAATCAAAAAACACTAAATGGGTGTTTGCAGGCATAGCATTGGCAGTTTTAAATGCTATTATTGTATTAACCCGAAAAATTCATGAATTTTTCGGATTAATCTGTTGTTTCCAAAGAACGAGTTTTATTTCTGTGGATTGCTAATCTACTTATTTATGCTTTCGGGAATAACAAATCCAGAAGAGCACAAGAGCAAAGGCAAATTTTATTGTGCAAAAGTAATTTTTTTGCGTTTGATTTTCAAGTATTTCAAAGAACAAAGTTTTATTAGTGTTGATTTGTAACATTTTGTGGTAAAATCCAAAAAAATTAGTATATTTGCAAAAACGACAGTCAAAATGAAAATTGTCAATCCATTATACGACCTTGCTTTCAAATATTTGATGCAAGAAAAAAAATACGCCAAACTCTTTATAAGTTTGATTATAGAAAAAGAAATCGAAGATTTGGAACTTACTCAGCAAGAAACAATTATTAAAGACGACAAAAGAAATTTAAAGCTGTTTAGGTTAGATTTTAAAGCAGTTGTAAAAGACGAAAACGGCAAAAAATCTACTGTTTTAATAGAATTACAAAAATCGAAAACATATACAGATATTTTACGATTTCGTTCATATTTGGGAAGTGTTTACTACAAACACGAAAAAAAATATGAAAACGATATAGAACACAAATACAGCCTACCAATAATTGCTATTTATATTTTGGGTTATAAATTGCCCGAAATACCATATTTAGCAATAGAAGTAAACAACAAAATAATCGACAAAAGCAGCAAGAAACAGATAGAAATACAAAGCGATTTTATAGAACAACTCAATCACAAATCACATATAATACAGGTAAGACGTTTGCCGGAAAAGCTACAAACAAAATTGGAGCGTTTTTTAACATTTTTCAATCAAGCATGGATAAGCGAAGAAGATTATGTGTTGGACTTGCAAAATATACCGCAAGAATACGAAGACATAGCCAAATATTTGCAGCAACCATTGGCAGATGAAGATTTTGTAAATAATCTGAAAGCCGAAGAAGAATGGGAATACAATTTTACCACAGTTGAGCGAAATTTGTATTTAGCAAGGAAACAAAAGGAAGAAGCAGAGAAACGCGAGGAAGAAGAACGCAGACAGAAAGAAGAAGAACGCAGACAAAAGGAAGAAGCAGAGAAACGAGAAGAAGAAGAACGCAGACAAAAGGAAGAAGAACGCAGACAAAAGGAAGAAGAACGCAGACAGAAGGAAGAAGAACGCAGACAAAAGGAAGAAGCAAAGCGAAAAATAATTGAATTAGCAAAAATGCTAAAAGAAATGAATGTATCGATTGAAAAAATTATAGAAAAAACAGGGCTTTTGAGAGAGGAGATTGAAAATTTGTAAGATTAATTATTAACCCACACTAATTAAAACATTTTGAATAACTTGGTAATATGTATAAAATAGTCACCTACTGCGTTGCTTCAAAAATTTTAAATCCTCACATACTTTCGTATGCTGCGGTTTAAAATTTTTTTGCGACTTGTAGGAACTTACTTACTACACATTACTTGACAATACCATACTGTTTCTACAATCAACTGTTATAGCCAAAAAAAAAAAATTGAATTATGCAAAAAATAATATTAATTTTAGCGGATAAATTTTCAGTAGCTTACGATGAAATTGATAAGAAACACAAAAAACTCGTTGAAATGATAAAAAGACACTTCGCAATTAATGATTTAAAACCAACATCTTATAATGGAAAATAATATTAAAATCAATAAATATACATTGTCATTTCAAGACAGCAAACTTGAAAGTCAATATTATGACAATTATGTCCAAAATATTAGAAAACCATTGAGAATAAGTATATTAATTGGGATACTTATTTATTGCGGTTTTATATTGATTGATTATTTTGTTTTTCCGGAAAAAATCTTTATTATAGGCTTAAACCGTTTAATAGTAGGGTTAATTGCCTTTCTTACCTTTTTAGTTACATATCTAAAAAATTATTCAAAATATTATAATCTTATCATTATAGGTTTATTTTTGGTTGTTGGTTTTGGGACTGTCCATTTAACTTTCGTTGAACAGATTTATATGAACTCTGTCTATTCAGTTATTATCTTTTTCACTTTGGTACCACAAATTCGTTTTATCAGTGCAATCCTTATAAATTTTAGTATAATATCGGGAGTGATAGGTGCTTTATTAATTCAAGCTCAAACAAATAATAAACTGTCATTATTACAAAGTTTTTTATTAATTTCAGTCGGAATAGTTAGTTTGCTTGTTTTATATATCAAACAAAGTATCGAAAGACACAATTTTTTGCAATCGAACAATTTGTTTGTTCAAAGTGAAGAATTAAAAGCAAAAAATGAAGAGCTGCAAACCGCCGAAGAAGAATTACGGCAAAACAACGAAGAATTACATTCTTTAAACGAAAATATCCAATCTCAAAAAGATATAATTCAAGAAAAAGAACTCAGATTAAAAACTATTATAGATAATCAAGGAGAAGGTTTTGCAATTATAAGTTTAGACGGAACTTTTATCTTTAACAATCCTGCAGCCGAAGATATTTTTGATTTACCGAGAAATGGACTTTTAGGAAAAAACATTGCTGATGGTTTTGATAAAGAACAAATATCTTCTTATATGGCTTTGATAAATAATTTAAAACTCGGAGAAAAAGAAACCAAAGAATTTTATATAACAACAGCAAAAGGCAACAAAAAAACAATCGTTGTTACAATAACACCGGATTTTGATAATGAAAATAAGATTTCGGGACTTACAGGAGTTTTTAGGGATATTACGGAAATAAAAAAAGCCGAAACAGAATTAAAAAAGAAAAATGAAGAGCTGCAAACCGCCGAAGAAGAATTACGGCAAAACAACGAAGAATTACATTCTTTAAACGAAAATATCCAATCTCAAAAAGATATAATTCAAGAAAAAGAACTCAGATTAAAAACTATTATAGATAATCAAGGAGAAGGTTTTGCAATTATAAGTTTAGACGGAACTTTTATCTTTAACAATCCTGCAGCCGAAGATATTTTTGATTTACCGAGAAATGGACTTTTAGGAAAAAACATTGCTGATGGTTTTGATAAAGAACAAATATCTTCTTATATGGCTTTGATAAATAATTTAAAACTCGGAGAAAAAGAAACCAAAGAATTTTATATAACAACAGCAAAAGGCAACAAAAAAACAATCGTTGTTACAATAACACCGGATTTTGATAATGAAAATAAGATTTCGGGACTTACAGGAGTTTTTAGGGATATTACGGAAATAAAAAAAGCCGAAACAGAATTAAAAAAGAAAAATGAAGAACTACAAGATAATGAAAAAGAATTAAGACAATACAACGAAGAATTACAAGCAACCTTAGAGGATTTGGAACAAAGAAAAAAAGAACTCGAAAAAACCAATAATACTTTAAGCTTAACTAACTCAAAATTAGATACCGCAAATAAAGAAATTTTAGCAGGTATAAATTATGCATCGTATATACAAAAATCAATGCTGACAAGCGATGATATAATAAAAACCTATCTTAGTGAGTATTTTTTAATTTACAAACCCAGAGAAATTGTAAGCGGCGATTTTTATTATGTAAACAAAATTGAAAATTATTTAATTATTGCTGTTGCCGATTGTACCGGACACGGCGTTGCCGGTGCATTTATTACGGTGCTGGGTATCACATACATACACGATATCATAACAAGAAAAGAAACGTATTCGGTAAACACTGTTTTAGAAATAGTAAGAGAACGCTTTAAAAGAACATTTGCAACATTTGGCTCGGACAGCAAAGACGGAATGGACATTGCTTTATGTGCCTTAAATTTAGACACCTTAGTAATGCAATATTCGGGTGCAAATTTACCGCTTTGGATTGTCAGAAACGGAGACTTAATTGAACACAAAGCAACTCGTTGCCCGATTGGCTTTTATCCTATTAAAGTTGAATTTGTACAAAATGAAATACAATTAGAAAAAAATGATACAATTTATATGTTTTCTGACGGCTTTCAAGACCAGCTTGGCGAAAAACAATTACAAAAATATCAAAAAAGCAAATTCAGAACCTTAATTTTAGAAAATTCAGCATTAAGTATGGAAACTCAAAAACAAAAAATACTCGATAATTTTGAAAATTGGAAAGGAAAAAACGAACAAACTGATGATGTAACCGTTTTAGGATTTAAAATATGAAGCAAATTTAGGAATATCCACTATGAAAAATATTAAACTAATAATTACTTTGCTATCAGTATTATTATCACTAAAAGCAACAGCACAAGTGGTATATGAAAACATAGACAAAGGACAAAAATTGCAGATAATCCACAAAGCACAGTTTTGGTCGGTTTATCAAGAGATAGACATAGACAGAATGGATGACGGAGCTGATAATCGCCTTGATTTCAACATTCGTCGCGGACGTTTTGGCTCAAAAGGTTCTATCAATAAATATATTGATTTTCAGATTTGGTATGCTTATGATTTATTGGGCAAAGACTACAATACAAATTTTATCAAAGATATGCTCGGCAAAAACGATGATAAGGCTTTTCAACCTTTGGACGCCTTTGTAAAATTAAAATTAGACCCGAAATTCAACATTACTACCGGATTTTTTAGACCACAAACCTCGCGCGAGAGCATTCGCTCTGCATTTGGAACTATGACCTTTGAAAAAACATTTACAAATTTCGTACATCGTTCTTACACTTTGGGCAAAGGACACGGAAGAGCAACAGGTATCAATTTGAGCGGTAATTTTGAAACCGGAGAAAAACAAAAAACAATAGGACTAAAATACGACTTAGGTGTTTTTAATGCTTTCCAAAACAATTTTGTTGCTTCGCCCATGTATGCCGGCAGATTAACTTTTTACTTAGGTGAGTTTGAAAAGAATGTGAAAGACAACCATTTTGGCAACAAAAACGGAATTATTCTGGGTGTTTATTCAACACTACAACCCAAAGTACAACAAACTGCGTTGGCAAATATTTTGAAATTTAGCAATGCCGTTAATTCAACAGAAATAAATCCTTATGACAAAAACAATGCTGTTTTATCAACTTCTTACGGAGCAGATTTTTTATTAAATTTTAAAGCATTTAATCTTAAAGCCGAATATACAACAGCCCAATACACCGGACTAATGGGAACTGTAAATACGGCAATTGGCGATTATGGCATAGTAGCCTACGATGTCATTGCGGGTTACACTATCAATAAAATAGGAAACGGAGCATTAGAATTTGCAGTAGCTTATTCGGTTGTAGATACAGACGACAAAATTAATTTAGATAATTTAAGTATTGTTGATTTAAAATACGGCGACATATACGGCGATACAAATCTGTTTGACATTGGGCTGAATTACTATCTTGACAACGAAAAATATAAAATCAATTTGCATTATGTCATGGTAAATGAAAATCCCACGGATAAAAATATAAACGATTACAAAAACAACTTTATAGGTTTAGGACTGCAATATCAATGGTAATTTTAGTTCAAAAAAATATTACCTAAAAAAATTGAAATTAATAATAAAAAAATGGCTATAACATTGTACATTCTATAATTGCGGGCGTCTGTGGTAGGTTGAACATTCCCGATATGTGCAACGAAAAAATAACAACAACATCAATAGATTATACTAAAAAACACAAACAAGTCAAAATAAACTGTATAAATAAAAAAAGCAAGATTAGTTTTATGAAATTATTTTTATTGATGTAAAAATATTTATCAAAAATAAAAAAAGTAACTAAATTTTTTCTTATTTTTGTATAAAATAAAGATTAAAATAGTGGACAAAAATTTAATATATTCACACGATAAATTTTTCAAAGAATTGTTTTCTAAACGAGAAGAAGTAAGCGAGTTTGTATCAAAAACTTTACCAAAGCAACTTGTAGAAAAACTTAATTTAGAAAAATTAGAATTAGATAAAACGGAATACATAGATAAAAAGTTGAAAACAAGTTTTTCGGACATTGTTTATAATTGTGTTTACGGTAAAGATACAAAAATCAAGATTACATTACTTTTTGAACATAAAAGTTACCCTGAAAGTTATCCACATTTTCAACTTTTAGGTTATATGCTCAATATTTGGCAAACACAGATAAATCAAAAACAAAACTTAACGCCCATAATTCCAATAATTTTTTATCACGGCGAAAGAAAATGGACACAAAAACCATTAGAAAAATACTTTGAAAATTTAGACGAAACATTACAAAAATTTATCCCTGAATTTGATTATCAGTTAATTGATACATCAACATATACTGACCAACAGATTAAAGAACTTTTTGAAAGTTTAGAACTGCAAATAGGTCTGCTTATAATGAAAAATATTTACAACGAACAAAAAATATTACAAGAAATTTCAGAAATATTTGCAGGAATAAATCAAATTTTACAAACAGAAAAAGGCGAACAATTTTTTGATACAATAATTTCATATTTGTTTTACGCCACAGAATTAGAAACCTCAAAAATTGTAGAAAAAATGAGAACAATATCACCAAAAGCAGGAGAAAAATTCGTTTCTACCGCAATGCGTCTTCAAATGAAAGGAGAAAAACAAGGAATTGTTAAAGGTGTTGAAAAAGTTGCATTCTCAATGTTAAAAAAAGGATATTCAGACGTTGAGATTATGGAATTAACAGGGTTAAGTAAAAGTCAACTTGATTATTTAAAAACTTTGGATGAATATCAACTTGACAAAGAAATGATTTAAAAAAAATGCACATATCATTGTGTTTAATTTCATTTGCTTTTTAAGTGCAAAAATTGACTTTGGGTGCGATAAAAATGAACATATTACCCTTGATTGACATTGTGCAAAAAAGCAAACGAAATAAACACATTCCCGATAAATCGCGACAAGATATGCAAGTAAAATACATTTTACGTAAATGAAACGTAAGTGCCTTGAACGGCGAAGCCCTCACCGAAGGTAAATCCCGCAACATACGCATATTGTTTTTCATTAGGCACAAAAAAAACAATCAGCCAATTGAATTTCAAACTGATTGAATTTTTAATAAAATTT
>DYKL01000623.1 GCA_020722645.1 Acetofilamentum sp.
GCAGATTTGTTATTACATTTGGTCTTATGTTGGCGTTTGGGGTGGTGTTGCGGTAGAGTTTGGAGATATAAGAAGTATTCGTATCAGAATTAGAACCTGAAATTAATAAATCTAAACGATTATCGTTATTAAAATCACCACACGCAACACTGCTATGGCCTACAGGGATTAATTCATCATTTTCAACAATAATAAAATTGTTATTTCCAATGTTTTTATAAATAATTGAATTTTTATTTTCAATATCATAACCTGTTGCAATTAAGTCTATTAAACCATCGTTATCAAAATCACCCCATTTGATCCCACTAAAAGTTACACCAACAAAATTTGATTCTGTTACTTCTGTAAAAGTTTCATTACCGTTATTTTGATATAATTTTGTCCATATTGAAAGATTTTGTTCAAAATAATCACCACTGATAATTATATCAAGATAACCATCATTATTATAGTCTGCCATTTCTGCACTACCATCAGCAACATTTACGAAATTCAACTGATTTTGGCAAATAAAATTATTATGACCGTCATTTTTATAAAGCTTTGTTGTTTCTTTATAACCATCATATCCAGTAATAAACAAATCAATAAAAGAATCATTGTTATAATCTCCCCATGCAAACGTACTATAAACAACCCCATCAATTGTTATGTTTGATTGTTCTATAAAAGTATTTTCTCTGTTGTTTTTATATATTTTCCCAATAATATAATTTCCTTCGGTTAAACCTGTTTGTAAAATATCTAAGTAGGAATCATTATCATAATCTAACCAGTCGATTTTACCATAACTTGATGGTGTTAAGTTTATATCTATTTGTTTAATTAATTGACTTTCAGAATTGTTTTTATAAATATCAGCATTATCATATCTAACAAAATCAACGATATAATAACCAGACAAAATTAAATCACTTAGATTATTGTTACAGTAATCACCAATATTGATGCTACTTTTTTCTACAGGGATTACGATACTGTCAATAACTTCAAAGAAACTACCTTGATTAAAATATGCTGCTGAATAATAATTAAATCCTAAAATGCCACCAGTAATTACAAAATCAAGAAAACTGTCTTTGTTTATATCCACAAATACAACATCACCTTTTGTTATTCCAGTTATTTCCACCTCAGTAACTTCTTCAAAAATCTGAGCCTTAGATATATTGCAGAATAGCAAAACAAAAAACAGAGTAAAAATAAAAGTCTTCATTGTATAAAATTTAGAGTTATAAACATAAGACCAAAGAAAAAGAAAAAAGTTCGATTAATCAATTACGAATTTTTTCAATTACGAATTACGAATTTTTCAATTACGAATTTTTTAAATTACGAATTACGAATTTTTCAATTACGAATTTTTT
>DYKL01000127.1 GCA_020722645.1 Acetofilamentum sp.
AAAATGGATTTTATCTGCCTTCGGGTTCAAATTTGACTGAAGAACAAATTAAATTGATTGCTGATGAAATAAAAAATTGTGCGAAAAAGTAAATGAAAAAAGTTTTGTGGTTTATCTGGGATTTTAAAGTTGCTGGCGGAGGCGAAAGATTTGTTATCGAAGGTGTAAAATCACTAATAAAACTTGGAATAAGATGTAAAATTGTTGTTGTTGATTTACAAAGATTTGAATATTTCGATGAAAGTTTAGATTTGCAACAAATTAAAATTCCAACTTACTTAAGAAAGAAACCGTTTGCTTTCCTTTTTACTTTAATTTCGTTGAAACAAATCATCAAAGATTTTGCTCCTTCAATGATATTAACACAAGACATTCGAGGTTATGTTCTAATCTTTCTTTCTACCATATTTAGCAAGGTTAAAGGTAGTATTATTGATTTTGGACAAATGTATCAATTTGATAACCAAGTAATTCATTCTTCTGCTTATAAAAAGAAAACTGAGATAATAAAAAAAACAGTAGAAGATTTGGGGGAAAAGATTTCAGAAAATAAAAGAAAAAACTTATTGAAATTTGTTGTAAATGAATTAAAAGGGTTGTTACTTTATTTATCGTTCAAGAATTCTGAAAATATCTTTACTTTGTCTGAAAAGGTTCAAAAAGAAGACATAATTTTATATAATAAAAAATCCATTGTATTAAAAGGGGCTTATGATGATTCAATCTTTGAATTAAAAGATAATGGCAAATTAAAATCGAAATTGAAATTGGACTCAAAAATAATAATACTTTCAATTGGTCGATTAATTAAAAATAAAAGAGTTGATTTACTAATTGAAGCAATGAAATTCATAAAGGTTGATAATGTAGTTCTGATGATCGGTGGGAAAGGTGCTGAATTTGAAAATCTTAATAAATTAGTAAAAGAAAAAAAACTTGAGGAAAAAGTTAAATTTCTTGGTTTTATCCCAGAGGAAGAGCTATTAAATTATTATTTATCTTGTGATGTTTTTACAACAATGGATCACGCAGATTTTGATATTACAACTTACTTAGCACTTGGACTTGGGAAAAAAGTTGTTTGGCCTAAGGTAATGGAAATTGATGATAACTTAAAACAACTTGATTACATCTTTCCTACACTACCAGAGCCAGAACAAATTGCTAAAGCATTTACTCTTGCATTAAGTAAAGAAAAAAATGAAATGTCGGATGAAGAGAGAAAAACACTCGAAAAATACACTTGGGATAATTGTTTTTACAATATTTATAAGGTAATTAAATGAAATACATAGCCGAAATACCAGTTCGATTAGGAAGTAAAAGAGTTCCTAAAAAAAATCTTAGATTAATAAATGGTAAACCGATGGTTGCTTATGCAATAGAAGCGGCAAAAGGTTCAAAAAGAATCTCTGAGGTGTTTATTAATTCTGAAAGTAAAGTCCTTGAAAAATTGGCTGGTGAGTTAGGTGTTAAATTTTATCAAAGAAAACCAAAATTGGCAGAAGATACTGTAACAAGCGATGAATTTAACTACGATTTTTTAATGAATAATGAGTGTGATGCTGTTGTAATGGTAAATCCAGTAAGTCCACTCGTTACAAGCGAAGATGTCGATTTAGCAATTGATACATTTGAAAAGGGTAATTATGACACTTTGATTTCTGTAAAAGAAGAAAGACTGCAGACATTTTATTTGGGTAAACCACTCAATATTAATATAAATGAAAAATTAGCAATGACACAAAATATTAATCCTGTTCAAATTGCTTCTTGGGCAGTATCAATTTGGAGAAAAGAAAGTTTTATAAGAAATTATGAAGAAAAGGGATTTGCTGTTTTTAATGGAAAATTATGTTTGTTCCCTATCAATCCTTTGCATGCGCTTAAAATAAGTTATGAGGAAGATTTTCTTTTAGCAGAAATGATAATTGCATCAAAAGGAGCAATAAAAAAGGAAATTAAGTATTATGAATAAAGTATTAGTTTCACCTTCATCATTTGGACAATGTGGCATTGAACCAATTCAGTTGCTTAAAGAAAATGGTTTTGAAATAATTATCAATCCTTATGGAAAGAAGTTAACAGAGACTGAGACAATTGAATTAGGAAAAGATGCTATCGGAATAGTCGCTGGAGTTGAAAATCTTAATAAAAACGTTATTGACAAACTACCAAACCTTAGATGTATCAGTAGAGTTGGTGTTGGAATGGATTCTGTTGACATAGAATATGCAAATTCAAAAGGAATTACTGTACTCAATACTCCAAATGGACCAACAAGAGCAGTGGCTGAATTATCCATTGGATTAACAATGAATTTATTAAGGTCAATTTCAAAAGCTGATAAAAATATAAAAAATCAAATTTGGAAGAAAGAAATTGGTTACCTAATCCAAGATAAAATTGTTGGGATTTTGGGCTTCGGAAGAATTGGTAGAGAAACTGCAAAATTGTTTCAAGCACTTGGAGCAAATGTGATTGCGTATGATCTTTATCCAGACATTGATTTTGCAAAAAAATATGATATTAAAATCGTGATGAAAGAAGAACTCTTTTCTGAATCTGATATAATTTCAATACATGTGCCTGGAAATAAAGATAAAACGGCAATTGTAACGAAAAAAGAATTTCTTTTAATGAAAAAGAATTCGTTTCTTGTGAATGTTTCGCGTGGTGGAGTGGTTGACGAAGATGATTTATATGACACTTTGAAAAACAATAAGATTTCTGGTGCAGCTTGCGATGTATTTACAACAGAACCATATAACGGTAAATTATTGGAATTAGACAATATTCTTCTAACTCCTCATTTAGGTTCTTATGCTGAAGAAGCAAAATTGAAAATGGAAATAGATGCAGTGAAGAATTTAATAAATGTACTAAAGGCAAAATGAAATTAAAATTTGGGATAATTGGCTTCGGCAAAATTGGTCAGTTACGAAAGAGAGTTATTGAAGAACTAGGAATTGGTGAAGTTATAGCTCTTGCTGATCCTAATATCAATTCTTTCGATATAGATAGTTCGATTGAATTGTTTACTGATTATCAAGAATTAATAAAATTAGATATTGATGCCGTTATTGTTGCTACTCCGAATTTTATAACTTCTCAAGCAGTAATAGATTCTTTATTAGCTGGTAAACATGTATTCTGTGAAAAACCACCTGGAAGAAACTTAAATGAAGTTAAAGAAATAGAAAAAATATTTAGCAAAACAAATAATTTAGTTTTGAAATTTGGTTTTAACCATAGAGAGCATTTTAGTGTTCGAGAAGCGAAAAAGATAATCCACAATAATGTTCTTGGTGAAATTATGTGGGCAAGAGGATTTTATGGGAAGTCTGGCGGAGAGAATTTTGAAAATGAATGGCGAAGCGATAAAAATTTAGCTGGCGGTGGTATTTTGCTTGATCAAGGAATCCACATGATTGATCTTTTAAACTATTTTTTAGGGGATTTTGATGAAGTTAAAAGTTTTGTTACTCGCTCATTTTGGAATATTGGTTTAGAAGATAATGCTTTTGCAATTATGAAAAATAAGCAAAATAAATTTGCTGTGTTCCATTCATCATCAACTCAATGGAAACATCTATTTAGATTAGAGCTATTTTTTGAAAATGGATATATGATATTATCTGGATTACTCACAGGTTCTTTGTCTTATGGAACAGAAACTCTTATAATTGCAAAAAGAAATTTTTCAGATAAAGGTCAACCTAATGAAGAAGAACTTTTTTTTGATGAAGATAAAAGTTGGTATTTTGAATTGAATGATTTCTATAGTTGTATAGTAAACAATTCACAAGTTATTCAAGGAACAATTTATGACGCCTTGAAAGCTATGGAACTAATTGAAAAAATTTATGAAAATAAAAACTTTTAATACTAATTATCATTTTAATGAAAACACGAATTATTAAAGAAAAATATAAAATAGAAGAAATTCGTCCTCAAGAAGAGTATAATAAGTATATACAACTGATAAAGGATGATATTGAACAAATATTTAATGATAATGCTGGAACATTTATCAAGCAATGCCCTGCTTGTGGTTCAAGGGAATCTTCGTTTAAATTTTCAAAATATGGTTTTGTTTACCGTGAATGCTCAACTTGTTCTACTATTTATATGACTCCTCGTCCTACAATTGAAATGTTACATAATTTCTATGCAAACTCGAAAGGTGTGAAATATTGGAATTCATCTTATGTTCAAAATACAAAATCAAGAATTGAAAATGTTTATAAAACAAGAGCACGATGGATTAAAGAATCAATTGAATTTTCTTCAAATAGCTCAAATTCTTATTTAGATTATTATCCAAAATATTCACCTTTTATTGAAGAAATTTCAAATTTGAAATTGTTTAATAAATTGGTAGCATACAAGCCTTTTGAAAGTGTTATGCAGGCAATTTCTAAATCTAAATTTGAAATAAGAACTTCGATTATTGATGAAAAATTTTCTGTTATTTCAGCATTTGAAGTTATTGATAGATTTTTTGACCCAAAAGATGCACTAAAAACAATTTATTCACTATTGGAGGATAATGGTTTATTATTTCTTTCAACAACTTCAGCTTCTGGATTTGATATTCAATATCTTTTAAAAAATGCTAAAAATATTATTCCTCCTATCAATATGACAATCTTTTCAATTGAAGGAATTACGAAAGCATTAACAGAAATTGGTTTTGAAATAGTTGAAATGAGTACTCCTGGCACTTTAGATTTGCAAATTATCGAAAAACAAATAAAAGACGTTCAATTACCGAAGTTTCTAAAAGATATTATTACTAATAGGGATAATTCTGTTAAAGAAAGTTTCCAAGAGTTTTTACAAAGAGCAAAATTAAGTTCATATATGACAATTTTAGCAAAGAAAAGGAAATAATTAATGCAAAATAGAAAACAAACACTTCAACAACATTTTGTTGAGTATAGAAAAAATCTTCTTAATTTAATAGATTCAATAGATATTGATATCCTTGAAAAAATCGTGGCAAGATTTATTCAAGCTCACAAAGAAGGTAAAACAGTATATGTCTGTGGGAATGGCGGAAGTGCTGCTACTTCTTCTCATTGGCAAGTAGATTTTGGATTTTTTGTAAGATACTTTTCAAAGAAAAGAATGAAATTTAGAAGTTTGACAGACCAAGTACCAATGATTACTGCTATTGGAAACGACCATAGTTATGAAGATATTTTTGTTGATCAAATGATTGATAATTTTGAGTCTGGAGATGTGTTAGTCGCAATTTCTGCAAGTGGAAATTCAATGAACGTTGTAAAAGCTGCAGAGTATGCTAACAAAATGGGTGGAACAAGCATTGGTTTAGTTGGTTTTAAAGGGGGAAAATTAAAAGAAGTTTCACAAATTTGTCTTTTTACACCAAACCCTGAAAAGCAATATGGTCCAATAGAAGATTTACATATGATTTTGGACCATATAATGGTGTCTTATTTAGCAAAAGATGAAGAATTTAATAATTTCAGTTAAAAATAAAAAATGAATAATTTAGAAATAGCAATTCACGCTGCAAAATCAGCAGCTAAGAAATTAAAAAAAATAAAAAAACAAAAGATTCAAATTAAATCTGAGCTTGGGAAGGATATTAAACTTGAAGCTGATAGTATCTCAGAAAATGCGATTATAAAAGTAATAAAACGAAATTCCCCATATCCAATTCTTTCAGAGGAGAGTAGTCAAAAAATTGATTTTTCTAAAGAAAATATTCTTTGGATAATAGATCCTTTAGATGGAAGTCTTAATTTTTCAAGAGATATACCGTTTTATTGTATTTCAATTTCTTTGTGGAAATCAGGCAATCCGGTATTAGGAGTTGTTTATGATATCGTAAATAATAATCTTTATCACGGTGAAGTAAATGTTGGAGCTTTTTGTAATAACAAAAAAATCAATTGTAGTATTATTACTAGTAAAAAAAAATCAATTTTAGCAACGGGATTCCCAGTCTATTCTGACTTTTCTTCTAAAGAATTAGATAATTTTATTAAAAATATACAAGAATTTAAAAAAATACGTTTATTCGGGTCAGCGGCAATGTCAATTATTAATGTTGCAAAAGGTTCGATCGAAGCATATTGTGAGAATGATATTGCTATTTGGGATGTAGCTGGAGCATTAGCAATTCTTAAGGCTGCTGGAGGTAAATATAATATTAACTTATCTAAAAAAGAAAATGTCGTTTATTGTTTTGCTTCCAACGGAATCTCATTATGATTTATGACTCAATTAAAAATGCAAAAATTTATTATGGAATTCATCCTGATATAGAAGCAGGATTAAAGTATTTAGAAAAATTAACTCCAGATATTGAGTTGGGTGAATATAAAGTAAACGAAAATGTGAAAGCTATTGTTAGTGAATATGAAACAATTGCAGTTTTTGAAAGGGGTTATGAAGCACATAAAAATGTTATTGATATTCAATTTCCTATAATTGGTAGAGAACGAATTAAGTGGTCATTTGCTCAAGGTATGGATATTAATATTCCTTATGATAAAGAAAAAGATAGAACATTTTATAAAAACTCAAATTATTCAACACATGTTGATATTGGTAATGGTTTTTTTGCTATTATGTTTCCAGATGATGCCCATAGTCCACAACACTGTGTTGAAAAACCAGAATTAATTAAAAAAGTTACAATTAAAGTAAAAAATTTTGAAAAGTGATGATTAGATTATCTTATAATTTAGATGAAAATACTCCAAGTTATGGAAATCGTAATAAGTTAATAGTTAATCAAAAGACAATTAAAAGCAGTGATTTTTATGTAACCGAATCGGAATGGCATTTTACTTCCAATCATCTTGGAACCCATATAGACACACCAAAACATTTTATTAAAGATGGATTGTCTCTAACAAATTTTCCTACAGATTTTTGGATATTCAACAACGTTGAATTGATTGATATTCCAATTACTTCAGGTAAATTAATCGAATTTGAACAAGTAATTACCAAAATAAAAAATCCATTTAATATAGAATTATTGCTTATAAGAACAGGTTATGAAAACTATAGAGGCGAAGAAAAATACTGGAATGATAACCCAGGAATTTCATCAAGTTGTTCTAATCTATTAAGAAATAACTTACCGAGTTTAAGGGGAATAGGTTTTGATTTTATTTCTCTAACATCATATAATTTCCGTGATGATGGAAAACAATCGCATTTTAATCTTTTTAAAGATAATTCTCCATTTATTATTATTGAAGATATGAAGTTGAGTGTAATTGAAAGTAAAATTGAGAAAACAATTGTTGCCCCATTATTTATTGATGGTGCTGACGGTAGTATGGTAACGGTATTTTCAATCTGAGAAAGAAGAATATGAGTAAAATTAGATTAAAAGAATTAACATTAAAACGCTTGTCAAAAGCAATAATTCGAAGAATCAAAAATATTCCTCACTATTTAAGTTGGCAATTAGAAAATGAAGAGTATAAAATCAATAAAGAAAAATTATTAAAATATAAGGATATCCATAAAGGGAAAAGATGTTTTATAGTTGCAAACGGTCCTAGCTTAAAAAAAATGGACTTATCACTTCTTAAAAATGAAATTACCATTGGAATGAATCGTATATTTTTGCTTAAAGATGTAAATGGATTTGTGCCCAATTATCTTGTTGTTGCTGATATTGATGTCCAATTAAGACAATTTGCTGATGAATATAATAGAATTGATATAACAAGATTCTATAATTGGAATACCAGATCATTATTTACGCCATCGGAAAATTTGATGTTTTTTAAAGAAAGTTTTAAAAGTGAGTTTCAACCAGATTTTACAAAACAAGTTGGTACTGGGAAAAGTGTAGCATTTACATGTTTGCAATTAGCATATTTTATGGGTTTTAGTGAAGTGATTCTAATTGGCAAAGATCATAGTTATAACATTTCTGGAATGCCACACGATAGCGTGAAAGCTACGGGCAATGAAGAAAATCATTTCATTAAAGGCTATTTTAAGGAAGGTTATAAATGGGATGTTCCAGATTATATTGGTGAAGAATATGCATATTCATTGGCAAAAATTGCATTTGAAAATAATAACCGCAAGGTATATGACGCGACTATAAATGGCAAATTAAACATTTTTGAAAAAAAAGATTTTGATTCATTTTTTTAGGTTAAATGTCAAAAATATTTCGAACTAATTTTTCTGATTTTAGTAATCATAGTGAAGTTTATTCTTTACTACTAAACTTTATCAAAGCAATCAAAATTGGCTATATAACTTTAAATAATGTGTTTTCGGTAGTAGAATCTGTTTCAAAAGAGAAATACCGAGAGGCATTAAATAATTCAACAATTGCAGTTATTGATAGTCAAGCACTTTCTCAATATCTTCTACTTTTCAAATCGGTAAATTCTGCTCGTATTTTCGGTCCTACATTTATGGAAAAAACATTAGAATGGGGACAGAAAGATGAATTAAAGCATTATTTTTTTGGTAGTTCTCAAGAGACATTAAATAGAATGAACACAAGAGTTAAAGAAAATTATCCAAACGCAGTAATTTCTGGTTCTTTTTCTCCGCCATATAAAAAAGAATTCAGTATTGAAGAAAGTGATAATTATATTCAAATGATGAATGAAAGTGGAGCAGATATTTTTTGGATAGGTTTGGGTGCTCCAAAACAAGAAATATGGATGTATGAAAATTATAAAAAGCTGAATAAAGGCATAATGATTGGAGTTGGAGCTGGGTTTGACTATTTGGCGGGAAATACACAACATGCCCCAAAATGGATGAAAGATTTTGCTTTGGAATGGTTATATAGACTAATGCAAGAACCAAAAAGATTATGGAAAAGGTATTTAGTTACAAATACTTTGTTTTTATGGTATGTTTTGCTTGAGTTTTTGCATTTGAAGAAATTTGAGGATGAGAATTAAGAAAAAATGTTAGTTGTATTGTTGTCATTTATTGACGTTC
>DYKL01000128.1 GCA_020722645.1 Acetofilamentum sp.
TTAAAGATATTCTTGAACTTTTGAATGGTTTTGTCCAATTATGAGTTTTCTTTTTCGACTTTGCAATTATTATTGTCCGAAACCTTGTTCTGAAACTTTGTCGTTCACGTTCTTATCCGCTTTGCGTCATTACGACAACGAGGAACGAAGTGGGTAGTAATCTCAAACCCGAACCGGTTTTAACGAGTCAGCTACTTCGTTCTTTGTAATGACGATTTGCTTCTTGCTTTTGCTTCGTACCTCGCAATGACGTGTACCTCGCAATGACGTTTGCCTCGCAGAGACAAAAAGTCGGTTGAAAAATGTCAGTTGCAAAACCTTCATTTTTTCGAATTTGTAATCCAAAAAAATTTTAACAAATTATTCATTACCGGTTACTGAACAATAATAGTTATAAGCCTGAACAGCCGGTGAATAGTTGTTTTCCGCCCCGATTTTAAAATATTTACAGGCTTCGTCAGTTTGTTCTAGTTGCAAATAACTCATACCAAGATAGTAATAAACATCATAAGATTTGAATTTCAGCTCGATAGCTTTATTAAAATCAGCGATTGCTTTTTGTGGTTCGTTTGTGTTATAGTATGCTAAACCTCTGTTATAATAAGTGTTTTCTGATTCTTCCAACTGTAAAGATAATGTATAATCTTTTATTGCGGCTTCGTAGTCTTTCAAAAAGGCGTAAGCTAATCCTCTGTTTGAATATGCCGTTGAATTTTCAGGGTGAAGTTGAATGGCACGGTTAAAATCTTCTATTGCCGATTCAAAATCTCCGGTTTTACCTTTTGAAATGCCTCTGTTTATAAATATTTCGTGGTTTTTGGGTTCGTAATTCAGAGCCATATTGTAATCATTTATCGCCATTTCAAAATTTCTAAGCCAGTCATAACAAGAACCTCTTTCCTGATACGCTCTTACGAATGTCAAGTCTGTTGATATTGCTTTGTTAAAATCTTCTATTGCTGCGTAAACATAAGCAGTGTCATTAAATTCAAAACCCATTAATCTTTTTGCATAGCCTCTGTTGTAAAAAGCACTTGTGTAGTCAGGTTTAAGCTCGATTGCCCTGTCAAAGCATACTATTGATTTTTGGTTATATATTTTGAAGTTTTCGTAGTCGTAATCATCTTTGTAATCCGATGAAATTTGATTATAAACACTACCCAGATTATTTAAAGCAACTACGGCACCGGGTTGTTTCTCAATAACGTCTTCCCACAATGTCCGGCTGTCTTTCCATACTTGTATTCTGTAAATAGTAAGAACTGACAACAAAGCAATGTAAAGAACAAACATAGCTTGTGTAATTTTTATGTCAATTTTTTTAATTTTGGAAAGTAAATAAACAAACAAAAGATAAAAACCTATTGACGGTATATAAGCGTATCTGTCAGCATAAACTGCACTTCCGACAGGGATTAATTGTAAAAGCAAAAATATATTTACAACAAAAAAACCTATGCTGATGAATATGATTTTATCGGTTTTAAATGTTTTGATTGCTGCATAAACAGCAACAGCTACAACAATAAAGCCGGTCCAGAAATATGCCGGAATTGTTTGATTTACCAAATCTGTGTATGGATATATTGCCGAAAGCCTTACAGGTAGAATAAGTTTTAAAATGTACATCATAAAACCCCAAGCTGCAACTCCTATTCTGCTTATTATTGGTGTTGTGTTTATTTCTTGAATTGCATTTCCGGCTTTTTGTGCTTCTATTGCAATGAGTCCGAACACGGCAGCGAGAATTATAAACGGCAATTTTTCCAAGATTACCTTTAATGATAATAATTTCCTGTCATAGAAATAGTCTATCAAAAGCAAAGTAACTGATAATGAAACAGCTTGTCCTTTTGAAAGTAAACTTAAAACAAATAAAAGAAAAGAAATAATGTACAAAGTGATTTTTTTCTGCTCTGCATAAAGTGTATAAATATAGAGTGATGTAAGAAAAAAAGCAGTATATAGAACGTCTTTTCTTTCGGCTATCCACGAGACGCTTTCAACATGCATGGTGTGAATACCAAAAAGTAAAGCCGCAAAAAATGCTAATTTTTCATCTTTTACAAGTTTAAACAGTATAAAAAAGACTAATAATGTGTTGATTATATGTAAAATGATGTTTACAAGCTGAAATCCGAACGGTTTTGCTTTACCTTCTTCGTCTTTTTCGGCTAATGCGTAATTTACGTTGAGCGTAAGCATTGTAAGCGGGTGGTAATTGCCCATCCAGTAGCGATGCGACAGGTTATCAGATGTAAACATTTGTTTAACTGTTTCACCATCAAGGGGTTTTATTAATGGATTTTCATCTACGTATTTTCCATCGTCCCAGTTTGTATAGTTATTCTGAAAAGTTATAAAATATACTCCAAACGTTACTAAAATTTGTATGGATATATAAAGTATTCTGTTTTTTTTGTCGGTTTTTGATATTAAACTTGTCGGCTTAAATTTGTTTGCTTCTTCTTTTACATTTAATTTTTTGTTAAATGTTTCCTTTTGTGGGTTAGTTGGTTTTTTCTTTCTATTTATTGAATTTCCTTGCATATTTTTGTATTGATGAGTCAGGTCTAAAAAGTATAAACATTGAACTACAACAAATATAAATAAATGATTATCAATAGTATAATGTTTTTTAAGAATTAACATTATTATTTGATAATCTTATCAACTGTACAGACGTTGCATGCAACGTCTCTACAAACTTTATGAACTTTATAAACTAAACACATTGATGCTACAAAAATATTGAATATGATAAATTATAAAAATTTTTTTTGATTTATTTAAAATAAGTTGTCGTGTTACCGTCTGAATACCAGATAGTTGTTTGGTAATTGTTGATTAAATCTATTGTGATTTTTTCAATTTCAGATTTGTTAGTGTAATATACTGACATTGTTGAACTTTTTTCTTCTTTAATTATTTGAACTGTAAATGATTTGCTTTTCTTTGATGTGTATTGAAAATTGATTTCTTTTTCTGATATAGTAATTTCAACAGGTGTGTTTGTTGTGTTTATTTCTCCTTTGTTTACGTCAATTTTCATTTCTTTTGTACAACTGAAACTATTTACATCATTATTTGACGAACCGGAATTATAAACGTTTTCAAAAACACCTTTTGTTGCTGTGATTTTATCTGTTGTTTTATTTTGATTTACGGCTTCAAAACTAAAATATCCGTTACAGACTCCGTTATTGAACAAATCAAATTTTATTGAACCTGTTTGTATTGAATACATTTCATCGTTGTAAAAAAAGTAAGATATTGTATCCGGAACGTATTCGTCTGATGTTGTTCCTTCAAAGCTCAGAAAAAGCATATCTGAATTTGAATTCATTGCAAAAATATTGATTCTGCCGCCTGAAATATTGTAATATGAATTAGTTGCTTCCCAGCTTGTTCCGTTTATATCTGCTTTAAATATGGAGTTGCCGCCAAAACTTAGGTTTATTATTGAAAATATTAAAACTGTTAGCAGTATTTGAACTTTTATTTTCATAAATTGTCGTTTTTAAAAAAAATTATTTACAAATATACTCAGAATTTTATAAATTTGTAAAAATTAAAAATTAAAATAAATGAAAAAATTACTGTTAATATTCATTTTTGAGCTTTTAATCTTTAATGTTTTATTTTCAACCGAACCGCCAAGAGAACCTTTTGTTGTTCTGAGAATTAACGGGAAAGAGTATCAGCCCGAGTCTGAAATAGAAGTGCGTCCGGGTGAGCGTTTGTCGGTAGTTGCTGTTATGATGGGCGGCAAAAGAGATTATTGTTCTGACCCTCATAAATATGCTAATGTTGGGCAAACAACTACTATTACTTATCAAGGTGAGAACGGAATGTCTTTTTACATTGGAGATGGCACTTTTCGTGGTTCTTGGTCTTTGCAATCCGAAATCGCAACTTTCAAATCGGCTGATGAAGTGAAAATTACTCCTGTTTCTCAAAGTGAAACCATTAAAAATGAAGCTGTTATTGAGATTCCAAAGTCCGGCGTTTCTAAAGTATATTTAAAAGTTACTGTTAAAACTTCGTGGAAATACGAAAAAAACACACAAGCAGGATATTCCGAAGATTCCGAAGAAAATGAAGGTACGAGCACTTTTTATTTTGTAATTGTTCAGGAAGAAGGTGTTTGGTATTCATCTGCTAATTTATCAGCAAAAGGCGAAGAAAATTTTTCGGTCAGAAATTCCCTTGATTATGTTCAAAAATCTTATGACGATATTTACAACAAGATTAAAAACAAAGATTTCAAAAATCTGGAAATGTACGTAAATAATCTAAAAACTACCATTTCTACATTAAAAAAGACAATAGATGACGAAAAAAAGAAAAACAAAAAGTTTCAGTGTGATGTTACTTTTATTGGTTTGCCTACTTCATTAACTATGAATCATCTGAAAAATTTTGAAATTCTTTCAGCAAAATGGTTTGAAATGTATATGATTGCTCAAAGCAATGTGTCAAAAATCAATGAAATGCTTTTAGATGTTCAGATGGGATTGTCGTCAAATGTATTAAAATCTGTTTTTAAAAACTACATAAACTGGGGTACAAGTATTCCTACGAGTGCTCCCGATTTTTTGGTGTTATACGACCCAAACTCTACCCTTACAGCAGTTTCATTACCGGCGAAAGTAATGGAATGGTGGGAAGAAGCTAATAACGATGCTTCAATTCTTCAAAATCAGGTTCAAACGATTAAAATGTTATCCGAACTCCGTAAATTTTATTTGGACAGAATGACTCAAAGCGTCGAAGAAAGAAAACAAATTGAACTTTTGATTGATGAATTGCAGCCCGTAAAAAATTTACACGAAGAACTTAAAATTTATTTCGCTTCTATTGGTTGGGCTAATGTTAAAATATAAACTGAATTACTGAATTTTATCAGACAAATGAAAAATTTATCCCGATAAAATTTCGGTTTTTGTTTTTTTTTATTATTTTTACCAAAATTTTATATAAACTGCTTAAAAACAGTATTTTTAAAGTACAGACGTTGCATGCAATGTCTATAAACTTTTTTAAGGCGTAAGCCAACAATATAGCAATTTACAATTTATATTTCAATGTCGTTTATTAACAAACTTTTCAAAGAATTGAAACATAAGTTTTCGTTGGAGACACCGAAAACAGCAAAAAATCGCATTTTGTCGGTATCTGCACTGACAAACTTTACAAAATTTATAACTTTACAAACTTTAAGAACTTTACAAACTTTAAGAACTTTACAAACTTTATAACTTTACAAACTTTATAACTTTAAGAACTTTAAGAACTTTAAGAACTTTACAAACTTTATAAACTTTATAACTAAATTATATGAAAAGCATAAGTCTAATTGCAAATTCCGGACTTCAATTTTATTCATTCAAAGTGGACCTCGGTTTAAAGAGTGATGCAATGAAAATTAGCAGCGATTTTTTCGAAAAAGAAGAAATTGACAGTGAAGGAAACAAAGAATATACATTTGTTTTTCCTTATTATCTCGAAAAAAAGCAGTATTTTATTGAACTTTCGGACGAAATCACTTCAATGGCTATGAATAGCGAAACAGGCGAAATAAATGAAGATAAAATTCCGCCTCATCTTATTCAGAAAATTCCCGAACATAAAATTATTACTGTTCGTGCAAGAGAAGCTCTGCAAACTTATGAAAATACTTGGTTACCGATTCCGTACTTGCGTAAAAGTTACGACGGAAAAAAATTTCAGCAAGGTCCCGAAACTTGGGCTATGATTTGGTTCAGCAAAATCCCGGGTGCTAACGAAAACTCAAAATTTTCTCATAATGTTGTTCTTGCTTTTGATACAAAATGCGAAGACAATGAACAGGCTTATTTAACGCCCACTATAAACGATTCTAAAAATTCTGTGTTTGAAATTGCTACACACTGGAAAGATAATTCTTTCTTTTTTGCTCGCGAATGGGTTCAGGAATGGCTAAAATCCGATTTCGATAAAAAAATGGAAGAAATGGGACGTCCGGTTGATGAATATTTCTTTATGCACACTTCATATTATCTGACTTTTTTGAAAATTCTCGAAAGAGCACAGTTTATGCCCTCGGTTACTCTTAACACTAACGATATTTCAATTGACGTTGATTTGGTTTTGGATATAGGTAATTCAAGAACAACCGGTATATTAATAGAATCGGCAAAAGAAGGTCAGTCTTTTCAGTTTACAGATGCTATTCCTTTGCAGTTAAGAGATATTACATATCCCGATAAAACTTATTCAGACCCGTTTGAAATGCGTATGGCTTTTGTAAAATCCACTTTGGGTAATGAAGCCGCATACACGCTCAGCGGAAATCCACGTGCTTTTGCCTGGCCCAGTCTTGTCAGAATTGGTCCCGAAGCTCAGAGAATGGCTGTAGTGAATACCGCAGAAAATTCAAATGCTATTATGTCAAGCCCTAAAAGATATCTTTGGGACTTAGACAAACGTGTTTTCCCTTGGACATACATCTCCAAAAAACAAGACCATTTTGCCAAACCGGCTTTATACGGTCTTGCTGAACTTTTTACCGAAGATGGTATATATATCGAAAGACAACGAAAAATGCACGAAGATGACCCTGAAAGATACAGAAGACCTATTCCTGCTATTAATCCTTATTTCTCAAGAAGCTCTTTGATGGGCTTTGCAATGGCGGAAATTTTTTTGCAGGCTATTACTTTTGTTAATAGTTTTGAATTCAGAAAACGTCAGGGACAAGAGTTTTTACCGCGTAAACTCAAACGTATCATTCTGACTTGTCCGACTGCAATGTTGCAAACAGAACAGATTTTACTCAGAAAACATGCTCTTGACGCTCTCGAAGCTCTTAAACAATATTTCGGAACTACATTTATTGACCCGAAACTCACAATTATTCCTGACCCAGATGATGCTTCAAGAACTCCCGATAAACGTATTGAATGGTCGTTTGATGAAGCTACTTGTAATCAGCTTGCTTTTGTTTATGGCGAAATTACTAATAGATTTATCAACAACGCTAATTTGTATATCAATACTGTCGGTAAAAAGCGTGTAGATTCTAAATTTCCGGAATTGCCTTCGGTAACTATTGCAAGTGTTGATATTGGTGGTGGTACTACCGATTTAATGATTGCTTCTTATCAGGCAAATCCCAAAGCTAATATTTCTGTGCTTACACCTGACCCGAAATTCTGGGAAGGCTTCAACTTTGCAGGCGATGATATTGTAAAAAGAGTTATTGAACGAATAATTTTACCAAATGTCAAAGACGCTGCCGAAAAGAAAGGTGCAAAAAATATTATCAATACTATGAACTTTCTTTTTGGTCCGATGCTTGGCAAAACTACTGCACTCGATAAATTGATGAAAAAACAGTTTGCTAACCAAATTGCTATTCCGATTGCTTTTGAAATTTTACAACACAGTGCCGAAGAAAGACCTACAGAAATAAGAACTTTTGACTCATTGTTCATTAACTATCCGCGTCCTAATCAGCAGTTGATAAATTATCTGAACAAAGAAATCCGTCAAGCAGGTGCTCCTGAATTTGATTTGGAAAAAGTTGTTTGGGAATTGGATGGCGAAAGAACAAATAAAGTTGTTAAAGATGTTGTTGAAAAAATGATACGCGATTTATCCGGCATTATTGCCCAGTATAATTGCGATTATGTAATCCTTTCAGGACGTCCGAGTACATTGCCGGTTCTTAAAGATTTGTTCCTTAAATTCCTGCCTGTAACTCCCGACAGAGTTGTTCAACTTGGCAATTACAGAATTGGAACTTGGTATCCTTTTGCTACAGAAACAGGCGTTATCAAAGACCCGAAAACAAGCGTTGTTGTCGGTGCTACTGTGGCTTTGATGGCAGGCACGCTCAGAAGATTAGAAGATTTTACGATAGACACTTCTTTATTAAAAGAAAAATTTGACTCTACAGCTGATTATATCGGCGAATATGACGCACTTAAAGCTAAACTGAAAACTGTTTTTCTTGACCCTGATAATGATAATAAAAAGATAGAATTTTTCGGACACATGTTGCTCGGACGAAGACAAATGCCCTCAGACGACTGGATTGCTGCTCCGATGTACAAACTGACTTATTCTACTCTTGATGCGGCTAAAAATCTTAAAGACAGAGAACCTCTAACTTTTGACCTCGAAAGAGACCCCAGAGACAAAGAACGAATCAGACCGCTTCGTAACATCTTGGATAAAGAAGGCAAAAAAGTACCGGCTGAACAAATTTCTGTAAAAATGCAAACTTTAGCTGATGAAAACGGTTATTGGATGGACACCGGTATTTTCTTAATTCAACTTTTTGAATAACAATTTTTTAACTATGCTCAATTTTAAAGTTTTGAGCATAGTTTACAATTTTTCATTTTTTTTGTTCAAAAATTCAAAGTTTATTGTATTATTCAAAACTCTGATTCAAAATTTTCGTTAATCATATAAAATAAACAACTATGAATACATATAAATTGACTTTTTTATTTTTGTTCGTTTTTATATTCGTGAATTGCGCAGTCTCGCAAGAAGATATTGTCGAAATTAATAATACGGATATAATTGTACCACAGGTTTATGATTTTGGCGATGTTGATGTTACTTCATACACAAAATACATAATTAAAAATAACCGCAATGCTCCGGTAAATGTCAAAGAAGTAAAAACTCCTGCCGGGTTTTTTGCTAATATTTCTGATATGAATATTGCCGCGGGTAAAAAAGTGATTCTTTACATCGGGCTTGACCCAAGTTTTGTTGAAAAAGAAGGTGTTTTTGAAAACGATATTATTATCAAAACTAATCTGATTATGGACATAGTCATAAAAGTGAAAGGAAACATCATCAAAAAAACTGAATAAAATAAAACTAAAAAGCCACTGACGAAAATTAGTGGCTTTTTTATCGGAACTTACTTTTAAAAAGCGTGGATTTACAGGGCTTTGCTTCTGATTTTT